>NZ_JBSHDU010000001.1:281932-332444 GCF_053616475.1 Streptomyces sp. NPDC055815
TCCCCGGGTCCGGGCCGCCGTCCCGGGCCCGCCCGCGGGGGGTGCGGGGGGGGCCGGCGGGGGGGGGGCCCCCCCCGGGGGGGGGGGCCCGGTCGGCGGGCCCCCCGCCTCCGTCGTCCGGCCGTCTCAGCCCAGCGGGAGCTCCAGGAAGGCCGGTGCGCCCTCCGGGGAGCTGATGGTGGTCTGGGTCCAGGTGACGGAGGCGTCCCCGTACAGCGGGTCCTTGCTGTCGACGACCAGCATCAGCCGGTGCCCGGCGGCGATGTCGTACGCGGCGGCCTGGAGCTTCCAGGTCACCGTGCGGTCCTCGTCGGGCGTCAGCCCGTACACGTTGAGCGGCTCGTGGGTGATGATCCGGGCCGTGTCGTCCTCGGCGACGTCGAAGAGGTGGGCGATCAGGCAGGCGGAGGTGGCGGTGGAGCGGACGGTGAGGCGCAGTCGCGGGACGCCCCGGACGCGGCGGCCGGCCGCGCCCTCCCCTTCGGGGGCGCCGAGCGGTGCGGTGGTCCAGACGACGGCGTGCCGCCGGTCGATCTTGCGGGTGTCGTAGGCCTTGGGGTTGCCGGCCCGTTCGGCCTGGCCGGTCTTCATGAGGGCGTCCATGACGGTGGCCTCGGTGTCGACGCCGGCGAGGAACGCGCGGCGCCAGCCGGTGACCTCGGCGGGAGTCGTCGTCTCGCCGGCGGGGAGGAGGCGGCCGTCGGTGCCGCCCGCGCCGTCGCCGGTGAGGCCGAGGACCTCGACGCCGGTGGTGACCCGGCTCCAGTCGGCCCGGTGCTCCCGGTGGGCCTCTTCGACGATCCGGTTCTCGCCGGTCGGCTCGCCGGTGCCGGGGTCGAGGACGGGTTCGGTGCGGTAGGTGAACATGACCTGGTTGCAGACCTGTTCCCAGTCCTCCACCCCGTTGCGCTCGCCCTTGAGGTGGTGGTCGAGCCAGGCGTACGCCTCGGCCAGGGGCACGTTGGGCCTGCCTGGCTCCGTGCCGATGAGCCCCGGGCCCTCGGGGGCGGCGTGGTCGCCGATCCAGAGGTTGAGCCGCTTGGGGACGTCGAGCCCGTCGAAGGTCTCCAGGAGCTGGTTGACGGCGAAGAGGCCCTCGTGCCAGGTGTTCGAGAAGAAGGTGGGCGTCTCGTTGTCGTTGGTGAGGTGGAGGTACGACTCGGGGGCGCGCAGCCTGCCCCACTCGACGACCCGGTCGAGGTTCCGGTCGGCGAGGAAGTCGGCGAGGATCTCCTGGTTCGCCTCGTCGAACTTGGTCTCCACCGGGCCGCCGGTGAGCGCGAGGAGGGCCTTCACGGCCGCGAGGTGACGGGTGTCGTGGTCGTAGAGGCTGGTGGCGAGGTTCCCCCAGGTGCTGAGGGCGACGACGACGGCGACGCGGTCGTCGTGGGCGGCCACGAGCTGGCTGATGCCGGAGCCGTAGGACTCGCCGAGGAAGCCGACCGCGCTCGGCGCGAGGTGGTCGTCCGCGAAGTCGATGACGGCTGAGCCGTCGGCCCAGTCGTGGGGTCCTGCGACGTCGACGAAGCCCTCGGAGGTGGAGGGCAGTCCGGGGATGCCGAGGCCGCGGGGTGTGTAGGCGAGGACGTGGTAGCCCCTGCGGGCGAGGGCGAGGTAGGCCCAGAGGAACAGGGGCCAGCCGAACGGGGTCCAGCCGGCCGGGACGACGACCAGCGGGTGGGGGCCGGGGCCCAGCTGCCGGAGGGTGAAGGCGGAGAGCCGGATGCCGTCCGTGGCCTCGATGCGGTGGTACGCGGGCAGGGCGAGGCCCCGTACCTCCTCGATGTGCGCGGCGAGTTCGGCCGGGAGTTCGCCCGTGCTTCCGCTCAGGAGGGCGGTGGTGAGGGTCTGGCCGAGCCGGACGACGTCGGGGTCGACGGTTCCGTCGGCGGCCCAGAGGCCGCGGCCGGTCATGCGGGAGGCCTCGGCGGCGGTGAGACCCGCCGTGATGCCCGGGAAGCCGGGGAATTCCTCGGACGATCCGTTGGCGAAGGGGGTGTCCTGGGGCACGTGCACCCGTTCCTCTCGACTGGGGCTGCTGGCTGTCCGCTCTGCGGATGCCCGCAAGCCTCACGTACCGGGAACGGGGCGACCAGAGCGCACGAACGGCGCACGGGACGCGCAACCGGGCGTCAACGACACAAGCCGCCCTTCGGTCGATGTTTGGGCCTCCCACCGTCTCATGAACTAAATCGAAAACAAAAGATACGACGCAGGGGCTTGACCGCACCACGACCCGTTCCTTAAATCTCCGTTTAACGAAAGTGGCTCGTCCGTACGCTTGCCCCAGGAGGCCCCTCATGACCAGCGCATCCGACACCCCGCGCCTTGCGGCACCGCCCGGTGCGAAGGGCCTGCGGGGCGGCTCCGTCGGCCTCCTCGCCACGATCGTCCTCGGGCTCGCCTCCGTCGCCCCCGCGTACAGCATCGCGATCACCCTCGGCCTGGTGACCCTCGTGGTCGGCGACCTGGCCCCCGCCGCCCTGCTCCTCGGCTTCGTGCCGATCCTCCTCACGGCCTTCGCGTTCCGTGAGCTGAACCGGCGGATGCCGGACTGCGGCACGACCTTCGTGTGGAACACCCGGGCGTTCGGCCCGGCCGTCGGCTGGGTGGCGGGCGGCTGGACGGTCCTGGTCGCGACCGTCCTGGCGATGACCGCGCTCGCCCAGGTCGGCGCCTCAGCGATCCTCGTCTTCCTCGGGCTCGACGCGGCCGCCGGCAGCACCCTCGCCGTGACCGCCCTCGCCGTGGCCCTCATCGCCCTGGTCGTCACCGTCGCCTACCGGGGCGTCCAGCTCGCCGCGCACGTGCAGTACGCGATGCTCGGCCTCCAGCTCCTCGCGATGCTCGCCTTCGGCATCGCCGCCTTCGCCCGGGACGGCGCCGCCACCCCGTCCCTGAGCTGGGTCTCCCCCTTCGCCTTCGACGACTTCGGCTCCTTCGCCGAGGCGGTGCTCCTCTGCCTCTTCATCTACTGGGGCTGGGACGCCCTGATCACCTTCAACGAGGAGACCGTCGACAGCGACCGCACCCCCGGCAGGGCCGCCGTCGTCTCCACCCTGATCCTGCTCGTCACCTACCTCTTCACCGCGTTCGCCGCGATCTCCTTCGCCGGGACCGGCACCGGAGGCCTCGGGCTCGGCAACGAGGAGAACGCCGCCGACGTCCTCACCCACCTCGCGCCCACCGTGCTCGGCGGCGCCGCGAGCCGGGTCGTCACGCTCGCCATCGCCGTCTCGGCCGTCGGCGCCCTGCTGACCTGCGCGGGCTCCAGCCCCCGGAGCACGCTCTCGATGAGCGCGCACGGCGCCCTGCCCGCCGCCTTCGGACGCATCCACCGGCGCTTCGGCACGCCCGCCTTCGGGACGGTGTTCTGCGGAGCCGCCGCGGCCGTCGCCCTGGTCCTGCTCACCCTGGTCTCCGCCGACTTCCTCGGCGACGCGATCCTGTCGATCGGCCTCCTGATCGCCTTCTACTACGGCGTCACCGGCTTCGCCTGCGCCTGGTACTTCCGCCGACAGCTGCGGAACTCCCCGCGCGACCTGCTGGTCAAGGGCGTCCTCCCGGCGACCGGCGGCCTGATGATGCTGGCGGCGTTCGTCCGCAGCGCCTACGACATGGCCGACCCCGGCTACGGCTCCACGTCCGTCGGCGGAGTCGGCGGGGTCTTCCTCCTCGGCGTCGGCTCGATCGTCCTCGGAGGCCTCGTGATGCTGCTCGTCCGCACCCGCCACCGCCGCTTCTTCCAGGACGGGCGCACGGCCGTCACCGCCCTGTCCGTCAGGGAGAACTGAGCCCTAGCCGGTGCGGGGCGGGCGGACCACGACGACGGCGGCGACGTCGTCGTCGAGGCCGTCCGCCCCGTAGGCGGCGAGGTCGCGGTGGAGGAGCGCGGGCAGCTCGGCGGCCTGCTCCCCGGCCCAGCCGCGCAGGCGCAGCTCCAGCGGGTAGAAGGTGCCGGCCCGGTCGCGGGTCTCGCTGACGCCGTCGGTGTAGAGGAGCAGCCGCTCCCCCGGACCGAAGGGCACCTCCTCGATCCGGTGGTGGTTCTCGGCGAGGCCCGCGAGGTTGACGGGGAGCGAGGGGTCGGCGAAGTGCACGGACTCGACGCCGGTCGCGCGCTGGAGCAGCGGGGCGGGGTGGCCGCAGCTGAGGAGCCGTACGACGTCCCGGCCGTCCGGGAGCTCCACCAGGACGACGGTGGCGAAGCGTTCGGCGGCGTCCGAGTCGGGGTCCCAGGCGCCGTAGCGGGCGAGGCCCTCGTCGAGCCGGTCCGCGAGGGCCGCGAGGTCGCGGGCCTCGTGGACGGCGGCACGGAAGGAACCGAGCAGGACGGAGGCGGTCTCGACGGCGCCGAGGCCCTTGCCCTGGACGTCGCCGAGTATCACGCGCACCGCGCCGGGGATCCTGACGGCCTCGTAGAAGTCGCCGCCGATCCTCGCCTTGGCCGCGGCCGCGACGTAGAGCAGGTGCAGTTCGAAGCGTCCGAGGCGTTCGGGCAGCGGGCGCAGGACGACCCGCTGGACGACCTCGGCGACGGCGGTGACCTCCCTGAGGTCCTGCTCGTACCGGGTCCTGACCCGACTGACCCAGGCCGCGACGGCGGTCACCATCACCAGCACCGCCTCGCTGGCGATGAGATCACGGGCGGTGGCCCCCTCCCGGGCGGGGTTGAGCAGCGCCCGGACGGCCACGGCGAGCAGTCCGATGGCGACGGTCCCGCGCACGCTCCAGGTGACGGCGGCGAGCGCGGGCGCGGCGACGAGGAGGCGGTCGAACCGTTCCCGGTCGGGGGTGACCAGGTCGGCGACGACCGTCAGGATCAGGACCAGGAAGGGCAGGGCGCGACCGAGGTTGAACTGGGTGCGCGTCGCCGTGCCGGGAGGGCTGCGGTGACCGGCTACGGGCATCTCATGATCGTACGCAGGCCCGTCCGCCGGGCCGGGGTGCCGTCGGCTCCGGGCGTGTCCTCCGGCGGCCGGGCAGGGCGAGGGCGGCGGGGATCGCGAGCGCGGCGATCGCCGCCAGGGCCGGGAGGGCGGCTCCCCGGGCCGGTACGAAGCCGCCGTCCGGGACGAGGGCGAGCAGGAGGGCCGCGGTGGCCACGCCGAGCGCCGGGCCGACGTTCATCGCGGTCTGCTGGAGACCACCGGCGACCCCGGCGTGCTCCTCGGGGGCGCGGCGCACGACGACGGAGGTCGCGGTGACCATGAGCGTGACGAACCCGGCGCCGAGGAGTGCGGAGGCGATGCCGACGGAGGCCGCGCCGGCCGTGGCGTCGAGCCGGGCGAGCCCCAGGACCCCGAGGGTGAGCAGCGCGGCGCCCGCCGTCGCCGTCCGCCGGGGACCGAAGCGTCGCTGGAGCGGCGGGCAGAGCAGGGCGCCGGGGACCATGAGGGCGGCGAGGGGCAGGAAGCGCAGGGCGCAGTCGAGCGGGTCGAGGCCCTGGACGTCCTGGAGGAAGTACGTCGCGACGAAGAGCGACCCGGACAGGGCCGCCGAGGCCGCGAGGAGCGCGGCGAGCCCCGCGACGACCGGCCCGCTCCGGAGCAGCGCCGGGGGCAGCAGGGGGCGCGCGACGCGCCGCTCGTGCCGCGCGAAGACCACCCCGGCGCCGAGGGCCACGGCGCACGCGAGGGCGGCGGCGCGGGTGCCGCCGGGCCGGGAGGCCGCGTCGAGCCCGTGCACAAGCAGCCCGAGGGTAACGGCGAGCAGGAGGGCACCGAGGGGGTCGAGCGCGGCGAGGCGGGAGGGGGCGGTGGGGCCGGGTGTCGGGTCCTGGGCGGGATCCCCCTGGGTGCGGTCCGGCGTCACCAGGGCCAGCACGCCGATCGCCAGGGTCGGGGGCACACCGAGGAGGAAGACCGCGCGCCAGCCGTACGAGGAGACGAGCGCGCCGCCGACGAGGGGGCCGGCAGCGGCGGCGAGGCCGATGGCGGCGGTGCGCACGGCGATCGGGGTCGCGAGCCGGTCGGGCGGGTAGGCGGTGCGGAGCATGCCGAGGGTGGCGGGCTGGAGGAGCGCCCCGCAGACGCCCTGCAGCACCCGCAGCGCGATGACGGCGCCGATGCCGGGGGCCAGGGCGATCCCGGCGGAGGCGGCGGCGAAGCCGAGGGCGCCGGAGGCGAACACCCGGCGGTGGCCGTAGCGGTCGCCGAGGCGTCCCGCGAGGACGAGGAGGCTCGCGACGGCGACGAGGTAGCCGGTGCTGGTCCACTGCACCTGCCCGACGTGGGCGTGCAGGTCGCGCTGGAGCGCGGGCTGGGCGACGGTCAGGACCGTGCCGTCGAGGGCGACGACGGCCGCACCGACGACGCTGCAGGCGAGGGTGCGGTTCACGGGGCGGACCGCCCCAGGTGGGCGTCGAGCGCGGCCGTCAGGAGGGGGCCCGGGTCGTCGGCGCCGGTGGCGAGGCGGAGGCTGCCCCAGTGCCAGAGCTGGGCGATGCCGTGCAGGTTGGCCCAGAGGACGCCGGCGAGGAGGACGGGGTCGGCCTCGGGCCGGACCCGGGCGACGAGTGCGGCGAGGTGGGCGAAGAGCGGCAGGCTGGTCTCGCGCAGCCCGAGCCGGCCGCTCTCCAGGAGGTCGTGGCGGAACATCAGCTCGTACATGCCGCGCCGGGTGCCGGCGTAGTCCAGGTAGACGCGGGCGAGGGCCTCGATCCGTTCGCGCGCCGGGGCCCCTTCGGGGTCCTCGTCGGCGACGCGTGCGGCCAGTTCGGCGAAGCCCTGGCGGGCGATGGCGGACAGCAGGTCCCGATGGGCGGGGAAGTAGCGCCGGGGGGCTCCGTGGGAGACGCCGGCGCGGCGGGCGATCTCGCGCAGGGACAGCGCCTGGGCGCCCTCGGCGTTCAGCAGCTCGACGCCGACGCGGACGAGCCGCTCGCGCAGCCCGTCCTCGTGACCGCTCTCGGGACCGTTCTCGTGCAGGGACATGGACACTGTCTATCAAGATCGAGTAGACAGTGTCTACCTACCTGTACGCCCCGTTCCGCTACACTGGGCGACAGCGAAGGGGAGTAGCCCTGCGAACCGGTCGTCGACACACTGGAACCCCCGGGTTCCCGGTGACCGGGTCCGCGTACGACGCGGGCGGGCGAGACCTTCGGCCAGGCAACAGCCGCGTCCGCGTTCCCGTGGGCGTGGTCCGTCATGCCGGGCCGAGTGGTCCTCCCGTCGCCCACCGAGGTGTCGTGCGGAGCCACGGGGCCCGGACCGAGCAGAGAGCCCCGGTATGCACCTCGACCCCTTGGCGATCCTCACCGCCTTCGGGCTGATCTTCCTCGCCGAACTCCCCGACAAGACGATGTTCGCGTCCCTCGCCATGGGCACGCGCATGCGTCCGCTGTACGTGTGGATCGGCACCTCCACCGCCTTCCTGGCCCACGTCGCCATCGCGGTGGGCGCCGGCAGCCTGCTCGGGCTGCTGCCGGGCTGGACCGTCAAGCTGGTCTCGGCCCTGATGTTCGGCTTCGGCGCGTTCATGCTGCTGCGCGGCGGGGGCGACGACGACGAGGCCGACGAGGGCGGCCGGACGGTCAGCGGCTTCTGGCCCGTCTTCTCGACCGCGTTCATGGCCGTCTTCATCAGCGAGTGGGGCGACCTGACCCAGATCACCACCGCCAACCTGGCCGCCACCAACGGCACCTGGTCGACGGCGATCGGCTCCTTCGCCGCCCTGACGACCGTCTCCGCCCTCGCCCTGATCGCGGGCCGCTTCATCGCCAAGCGCGTCCCCCTCAAGACCGTGCAGCGCATCGGCGGCGTCTGCATGGCCGGCCTGGCGATCTGGTCCCTGACCGAGGTCTTCACCGGCTGACCACGCCCCCTGACTGCCGCACGCCCCTTCCCGTCACGGGAAGGGGCGTGCGGCGTTCCGTCCCAGGACGGGGTGTGCGCCCTCAACGGCCTCTTGATGAAGCAGTGAATCACTGCTTCACTCCTTCCATGCCCTACCGACGCACCCCCGCCGTCCAGGCCCGGCTCGACGCCCAGCGCGTCGCGGTCGTCGACGCGGCCCTCGGGCTGCTCGCCGAGCAGGGGTACGCGGGCTGCACGATGGCCGCCGTCGCCGCGCGCGCCGGGATCGCCACGGGCAGCGTGTACCGCCACTTCCCGAGCAAGGCCGAGCTCGCCGTCGAGCTGTTCAGGACCGTGGTGGGCCGGGAGGTCGCCGCCGTCTCCGAGGCGGCCGGGCATCCCGGGCACTCCTCGGCGGCCGAGCGGGTGGTCGCCGTGATCGAGACCTTCGCCCAGCGCGCCCTGAAGTCGCCGCGCCTCGCCTACGCCCTGCTCGCCGAACCGGTCGACCCGGCCGTGGACGCGGAGCGGCTCGTCTTCCGGCGCGCGTTCCGGGACGTGTTCGCCGCGCGCGTCGCGGAGGGCGTGCGCTCGGGCGAGCTGCCGCCCCAGGACCCGGTCCTGACGGCCTCGGCGCTGGTCGGGGCGGGCGCGGAGGCGCTCGTCGGACCGCTGGCGGAGGGGTCCGTCGGGCCCGACACCGTACCCGCACTCGTCACTTTCACCCTGCGAGCACTGGGAGTTCCCGATGCCGACCACGCATGAGGTCACCAACCAGGTACCGCCGCTGACCGGTTACGACGTCTCCGCCGACCCCGCGCTCCTGGAGGCGCTGCGCCGGGAGGGCGCGGGCTGGGCCGAGGCCGAGGTCCGCGAGCTCGGGGCGCGGGCGGGAGGCGAGGAGGCCCAGGAGTGGGGGCGGCTCGCCGAGCGCCACTCCCCCGTCCTGCACACCCACGACCGGTACGGGCACCGGATCGACGAGGTCGAGTTCCACCCGTACTGGCACGAGCTGATGGACGTCGCCGTGCGGCACGGGCTGCACGGCGCTCCCTGGCGCGACGAGCGGCCGGGCGCGCACGTGGCCCGGGCGGCGAAGGTGTTCGTGTGGGGGCAGGCCGACGCGGGGCACCTGTGCCCGGTCTCCATGACGTACGCGGCGGTGCCGGCGCTGCGCGTGCAGCCGGAGCTCGCCGAGGTGTACGAGCCGCTGCTCACCTCCTCGTGGTACGACTTCGGCCTCCGGGTCCCGACGGAGAAGCGCGGGATCATCGCCGGGATGTCGATGACCGAGAAGCAGGGCGGTTCCGACGTCCGGGCGAACACGACCCGGGCCGTCCCCACGGGCGAGTCCGGCATGTACGCGCTGACCGGCCACAAGTGGTTCACCTCGGCACCCATGTCCGATGTCTTCCTCACCCTGGCGCAGGCCCCCGGCGGCCTGTCCTGCTTCCTGGTGCCCCGGGTGCTGCCCGACGGCAGCCGCAACGCGATCCGGCTCCAGCGCCTCAAGGACAAGCTGGGCAACCGGTCCAACGCCTCCTCCGAGATCGAGTACGAGGGTGCCCTCGGCCGGCTCGTCGGCGAGGAGGGTCGCGGGGTCGCCACCATCATCCGGATGGTCAACATGACGCGGCTCGACTGCGCCATCAGCTCGGCCTCCGGCATGCGGCTCGGGCTCGTGCAGGCCGTGCACCACGCCACGCACCGCTCGGCGTTCGGGGCGCGGCTCGTGGACCAGCCCCTGATGCGGAACGTCCTGGCCGACCTGGCCGTGGAGGCGGAGGCCGCCACCGTGGCGGCGCTGCGGCTCGCGGGGGCGGTGGACCGGGCGGCGCGCGGTGACGCGCAGGAGGAGCAGCTGCGGCGGCTCGGTCTCGCGGTGACCAAGTACTGGGTGTGCAAGCGGGCGCCCGCGCACGCGGCGGAGGCCCTGGAGTGCCTGGGCGGCAACGGCTACGTCGAGGACTCGGGCCTGCCGAGGCTCTACCGGGAATCGCCGCTGCCGTCCATCTGGGAGGGCTCCGGGAACGTCGCCGCGCTCGACGTGCTGCGGGCGATGGCCCGTCAGCCGGAGGCGGTGGAGGCGTACTTCGCGGAGGTCGACCGGGGTGCGGGGGCGGACCGGCGGCTCGACGCGGCGGTCGCGGGCCTCCGCAAGGACCTCGCGGGGCTCGGCGACCCGGACGCGGTGGCGTACGGGGCTCGGCGGCTCGTCGAGCGCCTCGCCCTGGTGCTCCAGGGTTCGCTGCTCGTCCGGCACGGTCACCCGGCGATCGCCGACGCGTTCTGCGCCTCGCGACTCGACGGCGACCGCGGCCTCGCCTTCGGCACGCTGCCGGCCGGCGTGGACACGGCGGCCATCATCGCGCGCAGCGGCCCGGACGCGGTGACCACGCCGGCCTGACCGGTCATGTCGGACGGCCTCTGACCTACTTCGCGCCTAGCGTGACTCCCGTACGACGACGAGGGGCACATGGGCGAAGGGATCAGGGATGTCCGAGCACAGCGGCACCACTCCGCAGGGGTACACGACCGTGGCGCCCTGGGTCGTCACCGACGACACGGGGGCCTTCCTCGACTTCGTCACCCGGGCGTTCGGGGGTGAGGAGCTGGCCCGGGTGGCCACCGAGGACGGCGCGATCGGTCACGGTGAGATCCGGGTCGGCAACACCGTCGTGCTGGCCTTCGACCGGCGTGCGGACTGGCCCGTCCTGCCGAGCCTGCTGCGGGTGTACGTCGCCGACGCGGACGAGGCGTTCGCCAGGGCCGCCGCCGCGGGCGCCCATGTGGTGACCCCGCTCGCCGACGACGCCTTCGGGCAGCGCGGCGGGCGGGTCCGCGACCCGTTCGGGAACATCTGGTGGGTGAGCAGCCTCGTCGAGGAGGTCCCCGAGGACGAGATGTGGCGGCGGCTCAAGGACCCGGTGTACGCCGAGACCATGCGGGTGGCCCAGGAGACGCTCGACGCCGAGCTCAGCGGGAGGGACCAGGGGCGCAGCAGTGCCCCCGTGGGTCCGACCGGCTGACCGGGCCGGTGCCATGGTGCCGTCCCGGGTGGCAGTCTGGTTCGGACACGGTTCTCCGGGCCACGGCGCCGGCCGTACGAGAGGGAGTCCCCGTTGGGCAGCGAGGCGATCCACGGTGAACTGGACGTGCGGGCGGCGAAGGTGGCGGAGCAGGTGGTCGCCTGGCGGCGGCATCTGCACCGGCATCCGGAGCTGTCCAACCGGGAGGTGAACACGGCCCGCCTGGTGGCGGACCACCTGCGCGCCCTGGGCCTCGACGAGGTCCGTACGGGGATCGCGGGGCACGGCGTCGTGGGCGTCCTGCGCGGGTCGGCGCCGGACGGCGGGCGGAAGGTGCCCGGCGGTGGGCGGAAGGTGTCCGGCGGTGGGCGCGTGGTGGCGCTGCGGGCGGACATGGACGCGCTGCCGGTGAGGGACCTCTGCGGGGAGGACTTCGCCTCCGAGGTGGTGGACGCCGACTATCCGGGCGGCCCGTTCCCCGTGTCGCACGCCTGCGGGCACGACTGCCACACCGCGATGCTGATGGGCGCGGCGACGGTGCTCGCGGGGGTCCGGGACCGGCTTCCCGGCACCGTCCTCTTCGTCTTCCAGCCCGCCGAGGAGGGCCCTCCGGTGACGGAGGAGGGCGGGGCGCGGGCGATGGTCGAGGCGGGCGCCTTCGCCGATCCGGTGCCGACGATGGCCTTCGGCCTGCATGTGACGCCGTATCCCAAGGGGTACGTGGGATACAGGGTCGGCAACCAGTACGGCGCGTCCACCCTGGTCCGTGTCGTCGTCACCGGACAGCAGGTCCACGGGTCCACGCCGTGGCAGGGGATCGACCCGATGCCGGCCGTCGGCGCGGTGCTCACCGGCATCGGCCAGCTGTACCGGCAGGTCTCGGCCTTCGACCCGGTCACGGTGACGATCGGTCATGTCGAGGACGAGGGCCGGTTCAACATCATCGGCCAGACGGTGACCCTGTGGGGCACGGTCCGCTGTGCCGTGGAGTCCGACATGGCCGAGGTCCGGCGGCGGCTGACGACACTGGTCGAGCACTCCGCGGCGGCCTACGGGGCGACGGCGGCCGTGGAGTACCTGCAGTCCGTGCCGCCGGTGCACAACAGCGGGCCGTGGATGGAGGCCGGGCTGCCGACCCTGCGCCGGGTGGTCGGCGGGGAGCGCGTGGTGGAGACGGGTGCGACTCTCGGGTACGACGACGTCTCCGAGCTGGTCGGCCGGTTCGGCGGCCTGTACGTGATGCTCGGCGTCCAGGACGCGACGCCGGACGCCTCCGGCCGGCGCGTCCAGGACGCGACGCCGGACGCCTCCGGCCGGCCGGTTCCGGTGGAGGGCGGGCGGGGTCTGGTCACCAACCACAATCCGCACTTCTACGCGGACGACGACACCCTCGTCACCGGCGTCCGCCTCCACGCGCACGTGGCGTACGACCATCTGGTGGGAACACTGGTCCCGTGATCACGCGTGCGGGCGGGGCCCGCGGAGGGCGCCGAGGTAGACGCCGGCGAGGATCAGCGGGGTACCCATGAGCAGGGACGCGGTGAGGGGTTCGTCGTCGAGCCGGGCCGAGAGGACGATCGTCACGACGGGGATGACGACGAAGACGTACGCCGCCCGTGAGGCGCTCCAGCGGTGCACGACGAAGAGGAACAGCACGAACGTGAGGACGGAGCCGGCGACCACGAGGTAGGCGAGCGCCCACCAGGTCGCCGCCCGGTCCGGTAGGCGCCAGGTGTCGCCGACGGCGAGGGAGCCGACGAGGAGCAGGACGGACCCGGCGCTCATGCCGACGGCGTTCGTCGTCACCGGATGCAGCCGCGGGAGGCGGCGGACGAGCACCGTGGCCTGCGCGAAGGACAGCATGCCGCCGAGCAGGGCGAGGAAGGACAGGACGGGGAAGGACCCCTTCGGAGTGGCTCCGGAGACGACGGCGACGCCGGCGGCGGCCAGGACCGTTCCGACGGCCGCGGCGGGCCGGAACCGTTCGAGGCCCTGGGAGACCGCGAGCAGCAGGGTGGCGAGCGGAACGAGCGCGAGGATCGTCTGACCGATACCGGCGTGCAGGCGGACGAGGGCGTAGTACACGAGGGCGGACGTGACGCCGAAGTTCAGCGCCCCGAAGAGGACGGCGCCGCGCAGCGCCTTTCCACGCGGGAAGGAGAGCCTCAGGACGGCCATGAGGACGAACAGGACGATCGACGCGGCACCGAACCGCAGCGCGGCCCCCCACAGCGGGTCGAGTTCGCGGTTGCTGAAGCGGACGCCGACCGCGTTGCCCCCGGCGAGGACCGCGGCGGCCGCGAACGCCGCGAGAGCGGCCTGGTCTGTGGTGGTGCGTCGCACCGGTTCACGGTAAGTGGCGGGGGCCGGAAGCCGGCCGGTGACACGGCTCCCGGGCCTGTCACATGGTGACGGCGGAGACGAAGGCACGGAGGAGGGCGGACTCGGCGGCGGTCGGCCACACCAGTCCGTACTCCAGGGGCGGGCAGTCGCGCAGGGGGACGTAGGCGATGCCGGGGCGCGGGTGGTACTGAGCGCCGCGGGCCGCACCCGGGGAGGCACCCCGCCCGGCGGTCACATGGGACAGGACCTCCTGCCAGGTGGCGGCGGTCGGTCCCCGGCCGACGGTGGCGCCGGACGGGGTGCTGCGGGGGTAGTGGTGGTCGGTCCAGTAGCGGGGGACGGTGCCGCCGGGGGCGATCAGGTCGAGGCCCGCGAGGTCCTCCGGGCCGAGGGAGGCGCGGCCGGCCAGCGGGTGGGCGGCGGGCAGGAGCAGTACCCGCTCGTCGGTGACGACGACGGGCCCCGTGGTGAGGCCCGGCTCGCGCACGGGGAAGGCGGCGCACTGGAGGTCGAGCGTCCCGTCCTGCAGGGCGCGGACCCCGCCGTCGAGGGGGACCTCGCGGACGGTGATCTCGCAGCCCGGGTGGAGCGCGGCCACGGCGTCGGCGGCTGCCGTGAGCAGTTCGCCGCCCCACGGGGTGCCGAAGCCGACGCGCAGCCGGCCGTGGACGCCGCGCCCGGCGGCGGTGGCGCGTGCGAGGGCCTCGCCCATCTGCCGGTACGCGGGCAGGAGATCCTCGTACAGGGCCTGGCCGACGGGGGTGAGCCGGACGCTGCGGCTGGTGCGGGCGAAGAGCGGGGTGCCGACGCGGCGCTCCAGCTTCTTCACGGTCTGGCTGATCCGGCCGGTGGAGACGCCGAGGCGCTCGGCGGTGCGCCCGAAGTGGAGTTCTTCGGCGAGCGTGAGGAAAGCCTCCAGTTCGTACCGTTCGAGCACCGGCCCGTCCCTTCGCCGTCGACTGATGGTTGAGCGTGGCTCAACGCCGGTTTCATGATGACACCTTGATGCGCGGGGGCGGCGACGAGGAGCCTTGAGGTGTCCCCCTCCCCCGTACGGAAGAGCCTCCATGGCCTCGCACGCCCCGACTCCCGACGCCCCCGCCCGGCCCGTGAACGTCCTGCTCCTCGCCGTCGCGGGGGCGGCCACCGTCGCCAACATCTACTTCCCGCAGCCGCTGCTCGCCGCCGTGGCGCGCGGCCTGGACGTGTCGGAGCGGACGGCGGGGCTGGTCGCCTCGGCCGCCCAGATCGGCTACGCGCTCGGCATCCTGCTGCTCGTGCCGCTCGCCGACTCCGCGCGGCTGCGCCGCCTCACCTCGGTGCTGCTCGCCCTGACCAGTGCCGCCCTGCTCGTCGCCGCGGCGGCGCCCGACATCGTCACCCTCACCCTCGCGACGCTCGCGCTCTCCACCACGACGGTGCTGCCGCAGATCCTCACCCCGGTGGCGGCGGTGCTCGCCGGCCCCGGCCGGCAGGGCAGGGTCGTGGGCCTGGTCGGCCTCGGCCTGACGCTCGGCTCGACCCTGTCCCGTACGGTCTCGGGCGCCGTGGCCGACGCGAGCGGCAGCTGGCGGGTCGCCTACGTGGTGGCGGCCGTGGCGACGGGCGCCCTGCTCCTCGTCCTGCCCCGCCGGCTGCCCGAGCGGCTCGGCTCGCGGGGACACACCTCGTACGCCCGCCTCCTGGCCGGACTGCCCCGGCTTCTCGCGGTCCACCGGGAGCTGCGCATCTCGGCGCTGCTCGGGGCGTGCGTCTTCGCCGCGTTCAGCGTCTTCTGGGCGGTCCTCGCCTTCCATCTGGCGGCGCCCCCGCTCGGGTACGGCCCCGGGGCCGCGGGCCTCTTCGGGGTGCTGACCCTGCCGGCCGCGCTGCTGTCGGCGACGGCCGGACCGCTGGCCGACCGGTACGGGGCGTCCGCGGTGAACGCCGGGGGTCTGGCCTGCGCGGGGCTCGGCCTCACGGCGGCCGGGCTCGCCCCGTACTCCCCCGCGGCCCTGGTGGCCGGGGCGAACCTGCTCGTGCTCGGGGTGAGCTCGTGCCAGGTCGCGAGCCAGGCGCGGATCTTCGCGATCGGCCGGGCGGTGGCGGCCCGGGTCAACACGGTCTTCATGCTGGCCACGTTCGGCGGCGGAGCCCTCGGCTCCCTCGCCGGGTCCTGGCTGTACGCGGCGCACGGCTGGCGGGCCGCGCTGCTCGCCGCCGGCGCGTGCGTCGCCGTCGCCGGGCTCGTGGTGACGGTCGCGGCACGAGCGGCGGCCCCGACTTGCGTCCGGGACGTCACACGGGAGGCTGGGGGTATCCGCCCGCGCATCCCGCAGGGAGAGTCATGAAGCTGGACCTCACCGCCCTCGCCGACGAGCACCTGGCCGCGGCCCGTACGGCACCGCACGGGCGCAGCGCCCACCGGATCATGCACGACGGAGTGCTGCGGCAGACCGTCATCGCCCTCACCTCGGGCACCTCCCTGGACGAGCACAACGCGCCGCCGGCCGCGAGCCTCCAGGTGCTGAGGGGCCGGGTGAACCTGACGGCCGCCGGGTGGGCGGAGGAACTCCCGGCGGGCACGCTGCGCATGATCCCCAAGGAGCGGCACGGGCTGACGGCCCTGGAGGACGCGGTGGTGCTGCTGACCGCCGTGAACGACTGAGCGCCGGAAATTCCGGTGCCGTGCGGGTGCGTGCCCGTGCAGACTCGCCCCATGAAGGACATGAGGGCGTTCCACCACGAGATGGACCGCTGGGTGGTCGACGACCACGGCGGAGACACGGCGAGGGAGCTGGCCGAGGGCCTGGGGCTGCGGACGGCGGTGCTCCTGGAGGGGCCGAGCGATCTCGCGGCCGTCGAGACGCTGGCCGCGCGGCGCGGCCGGGACCTCGCCGCGGAGGGCGTGTGCGTGGTGTCGATGGGCGGGGCGATGAGCATCGCCCGCTACGCCGAACTGCTCGGACCGCCCGGCCTCGACCTGCGCCTGACCGGCCTGTGCGACAAGCGCGAGCGGGGCTTCTACGAGCGCGGCCTCCGTCGGGCCGGAGCTCCCGACCAGGACTTCTTCGTCTGTGTGGCGGACCTGGAGGACGAGCTCATCCGCGCGCTCGGCACGGCGAAGGTCGAGGAGATCATCGCGGCGGAGGGCGACCTGCGCCCCTGGCAGACCTTCCTGAGCCAGCCCGCCCAGCACGGCCGGCCGCGCGATCAGCAGCTGCGGCGCTTCCTCGGCACGAAGAAGGGCCGCAAGATCCGCTACGGCACCCTCCTGGTGGAGGCGCTCGACGCGGCACGGGCCCCGGCGCCGCTGGAGGACCTCCTCAGGAGTCTGTGACCCGGCGCCTCCGCACCCGTCACCCGGTCCCGTAGGCGCTGGTGCGGACGTCTCCGGACACGGCATCGACCCACAGGATGTCCGGCGATCCCGGGTCCGGAGGCGCGGCCCCCTCACTCCTCGCACCGAACGACTCGTGCACGAGCCACTCGGCACGCCACTCACCGTCCCGTTCCACGGCCTTGAGCGCGAACGCGTCGAACCGCGACCCGTCCGGCACGCCCCGCCCCTCGGACCGGGCGGCGAGCCGTTCCCGTACGATCCGCTCGGCCTGCCCCGCGCTCAGCTTCGGCCGCTCAAGCTCCAGGCGCGTGGGCCCGAGGCTCACGTCGAGACGGGAGACCCGCCCCCGCCGGTCGACCCGTACGTCCAGCGCGCGGGGCATCAGGACACCGTCGTCCTCCCAGGTCCAGCGGGTCGTCCACCCCAGCTCCGCCCGGTCCCCGACGGGGTACGTGCGGTGGGCGCCGGCCTGCCGCGCCCAGGGGTAGTGCGCCCCCATGTACCGCCGGGCCGTCTCGTACGCCGCCTCCTCACCGGCGGGCACCGCGGCACCGTCGACGGGGAAACCCGTGTCGGTGAGGCCCTCGCCGACCGCGAACTCCACGCTGAGGCGCTTCCTGTCCGGCCAGGACAGGGTTCCGTCACCGAAGCTCTGCGGGTGCGCCGGGTCGCCGGAGTGGAGGCCGAAGACGACGTGCGTGCAGGGCACGTCCAGGCACGGCTGGTCGTACACCCGCCCCAGCTCGTACAGATCGCCGAAGGCCTCCTCCACCGCCTGCTCCACCGCCGTCCGCTGTGCGGCGTCCGCCTCGGAGAGGCTTGTGCCGTCCACGTGGGTGAAGGGCACCAGTGGCCGTGCCACGCCCGCACCGAGCACCAGGAAGGCCGCCGCCCCGAGGAGGCCGGCCTTGGCTCCCGCGCTCCAGTCGACGCGGCCCCGCACGGCGAGCACCAGGGCGGCGACGGCGGCGCCCGCGACGCCTCCGAGGATGTTCATCTCGGCGTCCGCGCTGTCGCACACGCGCCCCAGCCCGTCGACGGTCCCCTGGGTGAACTCGACGGCCAGGGGCAGCGCCACGACGGCGACGAGGACGGGAAGGGGACGACGGGACGCCAGCATGGCGAAGAGTCCGACCGGCACCGTCATGGCGAGGTTCCAGAGCCCCTGAGTGGTGCGGAACGGCTCGAGGGCGTCGTGGTTGATGACGCATTGGCCTGCGGCGGGGCCGCTTCCCATGAAGGTGACGCCGATCATGAGGGTCACGGTGGCGGCGAGACCCGCCCACCACCTGCCCCGACGGCTGCCCAGTCGGTGGGCCGCCCACCACGCCGCGCCCGCGAGGGCGAGGGCGACCAGGGCGCAGCCGGCCAGGTAGCCGTAGTGGTCTTGGAAGATCGCGGTGAACACAGGTGCGTTCCTTGCCGGTTCGGGGTGGCCTGAGGAGGCCGAAGGGCCCCGTCCGCGCAGACGGAGCCCTCGTGCCGAACGGTTTCAGCAGCCCCGGACCTCTGTCAGGTCCGCCCCGTCAGGTCAGTCGTCCGCCAGGACAAGGACGAGCGGGGTGTCGCCGCAGGGGCGCAGGCGCAGGCCGTCGGCGCGGTGTTCGGTCGGCGGGCCGGCGAGGACGGCGGCGAAGTCCGGGCCCTTGGTGAGGGATCCGGCGAGATGCGCCGGGTCGGTGGAGGCGGCGACGCGGCCCCGCGCGTTGACGAGCCGGGCCGGTGCGGGCAGCCGCTGGAGCACCGGCAGCACGGCCGCCTCGAAGTGCCGGAGGTAGACGTCGGCGGCGGCCACGCCCACGAACCGGCCGTCGAGCTCGACCGGCGCGGAGAGCGTGAGGCTGTACTCGTCGGAGCAGAGGTAGTCCACGTACGGCCCGGCGACGGCCCGGCGGCCGGTCTCGCGGGGCAGGGTGTACCAGTCCCAGTGGGTGTAGTCGGAGTACGCGGAGTGCTGCGGGTCGAGGTCGAGCAGCAGCGGGCGTACGGCTCCGTCGGGGCCGCGCTGCCACCACTCGAGCCAGCCCGGCACGTCGGTCAAAAGGCCCGGCGCGGCGACGAATCCCACGCCGGAGACGAGCGGGTGGCGGGCGAGCCGGGCCCGCAGCCCGGGGCGCAGGCCGGCCAGGTCGGCGGCGAGGGGTTCCCGCCCGGGCGCGGCCGCCTCGGCGAGCAGGGCGCCGGTGTCGGTGCCGGTCTCGGCGACGGCGGCGAAGACCTCTTCGAGGGTGTCCCGGACACGGCGGACGACCTGGTCGACCGGGTCCGAGTCACCGATGCTGCTCACGGTTTCGTCGACCGGATCCGGGGCACCGATGCTGCCCACGGCCTCGTCGACCGGATCCGGGGCGCCGATGCTGCCCACGGCCTCGTCGACCGGGTCCACGTTCCTGAGGCGGCGGGCCGCCCCGGCGACCGTCTGCGTGTCAGCGATGACCCCCGCGGGGCCCGCGAGCCCGGTGCTCCTGCCCATGCGTGTCCTCCTCGGGACGAGGCTCGGTGGCGCGGCCGGGGGTGCCGAGGCGCAGCGCGATCAGCCGCCCCACTGACTCCCGTACGCACGTCTCGGCGAGCGTTCTGGCCCGCTCGTCGGCCTCATCCTGCACGGCGGAGATCACGGCGCGGTGACGATCCGACACATTGCCGAGATGGACGGGATCGTCGAGGACGAGGCAGAGCAGCGCGCCCAGGTCCGTCTGGAGGGCGATCTCCTCGCGCGTGAGCCGGGCGGACTGGGCCGCGGCGGCCAGTTCGACGTGGAAGCGCCCGTAGAGCCGGCTGCGGGTCGCCGGGTCTCCGGCGGCGGCGAGTTCCTCGACGGTGCGGGTCAGCGGGCGCAGGTCTCCGGGCTGGGTGCGGCGGGCGGCGAGCAGCGCGGCGGCGCCGGAGACGGCGGCCCAGTGGTCGCCGAGGTCGCGGAGTTCCTCGGTGGACCAGTCCGCGAGGCGGGCGCGCAGCCGCTCCTCCGGCGGGTCGTCGGGCAGGGTGACGAAGCTGCCGCCGCCGCGCCCCCTGCGGGTGGTGACGAGGCCTTGCTGCCGCAGGGCCATGAGGGCTTCGCGCAGGGTGACGGTGGAGACGCCGAGCTGTCCGGCGAGTTCTGTCTCGCCGGGCAACTGCTCCCCGTCGGCGAGGAGTCCGAGTTCGATGGCGTCGCCGATGCGGCGGACCACGGTGTCGACCCGGGCCCGGGTGTCGACGGGCGTGAAGACGGCCCTGCGGGCCGCGCCCGTCCCGGCCGCGCCGCCGCCGTCGTCCGGCCTGCCGTTCGGTCTCACGGTTAACCACCTCGCGCGTCGAGCGTTGACTCAGGCTTTACCTTAAAGGGGTCTTGAGATTTGAACTATGACTTCATATGTTTACGCCCACCCGAGCAACGCTCCACCGCACCAGAAAGGTTCCCGCCCATGGAGGGAATGGCGATCCGGCTGACGGGACTGCGCAAGACCTACGGCCGGACCGAGGCCGTGGCCGGGGTGGACCTGGAGATCGCCGACGGCGAGTTCTTCTCGATGCTCGGCCCCTCCGGTTCCGGGAAGACGACCGTGCTGCGGATGATCGCCGGATTCGAGGAGCCGACCGCCGGCACCGTCGAGCTGGCCGGCCGCGACGTCACCCGGCTGGCCCCCTTCGAGCGGGACGTGCACACCGTCTTCCAGGACTACGCGCTCTTCCCGCACATGACGGTCGAACAGAACGTCGCCTACGGCCTGAAGGTCCGCGGCGTCGCCCGCGCCGAGCGCCTGGTGCGGGCCCGCGCCGCCCTCGCGCAGGTCGGCCTCGACGGTCTCGGCAGGCGGCGGCCCGCCGAGCTCTCCGGAGGCCAGCGCCAGCGGGTCGCCCTGGCCCGCGCACTTGTCGGCCGCCCCAGCGTGCTCCTGCTCGACGAACCCCTCGGGGCGCTGGACCTCAAGCTCCGCGAGCGGATGCAGGTCGAACTCAAGGAGATCCAGCGGGAGGTCGGCATCACCTTCGTGTTCGTCACCCACGACCAGGAGGAGGCCCTGACGATGAGCGACCGGATCGCCGTCTTCCACCAGGGCCGGATCGAACAGGTCGCCGCTCCCGCCGAGATCTACGAGCGCCCCGCGACCCCGTTCGTCGCCGGATTCGTCGGCACCTCCAACCTGCTGACGGGGGACACCGCCCGACGGGTGGTCGGGGCGCCGGGCACGTACAGCATCCGTCCGGAGAAGATCCGGATCCTCCCCGACCACAAGGCGCCCGGCGACCCCGGTCACGCCACCGCCGCCGGCACGGTCGCGGAGGTCGTCTACCTCGGCGACTCCACCCGCTTCCTGGTCGACCTCGACGGCGGCGGCCGGCTCACCGCCCTCCAGCAGAACCTGGAGACCTCCTCCGCCGACCTCGCCACCTTCCGGGGCGCCCGGATCGGCCTCCAATGGCACCCGAGCCACGCGGTGCCGGTCCCTGACGTCCCGTGAGCGATCACGGTCCCCCGCACCCCTGCTCCCCACACCCCCGTCCCCTCACGCAACGGAGAAATACGTGCGCCCGCACCGCTCCCTCCTGACCGCAGCCGCCCTCTCCGGGCTGCTCCTCGTCACCGCCTGTGGATCGGCCGACCCGGCGGGGTCCGGGAAGTCCGGTGGCCTCAACCCGCCCGACCTCAAGGCGCCGACCGCGCTCGGCAAGGCCGAGGGCGAGGTCAACCTGATCGCCTGGGCCGGATACGTCGAGGACGGCTCGAACGACCCGAAGGTCGACTGGGTCAGCGCCTTCGAGAAGCAGACCGGCTGCCAGGTCAACGCCAAGACGGCCGCGACGTCCGACGAGATGGTCTCGCTGATGAAGACCGGCGCGTACGACGCCGTCTCCGCCTCCGGCGACGCCTCCCTCCGTCTGATCGCCTCCGGCGACGCCGCCCCGGTGAACACGGCGCTGGTGCCGAACTACGCCGACGTCTTCGCCGGGCTCAAGAACAAGGAGTGGAACTCGGTCAAGGGCGTCGCCTACGGCATCCCGCACGGCCGGGGCGCCAACCTCCTCATGTACGACACGGAGAAGGTGAAGCCGGCCCCCGACTCCTGGTCCGCCGTCTTCGACAAGGCCTCGGCGCACAGCGGCAAGGTCACCGCCTACGACTCACCCATCTACCTCGCGGACGCCGCCCTGTACCTCAAGGCGACCAAGCCCGAGCTGGGCATCAAGAACCCCTACGCCCTCGACCAGAAGCAGTTCGACGCCGCCGTGGCCCTGCTGAAGGAGCAGAACGGGCACATCGGCGAGTACTGGAGCGACTACCTCAAGGAGATCTCCGCCTTCAAGAGCGGCGACTCGGTCGTCGGCACCAGCTGGCAGGTGATCGCCAACCTCGCGAAGGGCGAGGGCGCGAAGGTCGAGGCGGTCCTGCCGAAGGAGGGCTCGACCGGCTGGTCCGACACCTGGATGGTCTCGGCCAAGGCCAAGCACCCCACCTGCGCCTACAAGTGGCTCGACTGGATCGTCTCGCCGAAGACCAACGCCCAGGTCGCCGAGTACTTCGGCGAGGCCCCGGCCAACGCGAAGTCCTGCGCCGAGACCGCCGACAAGAACCACTGCGCCGTCTTCCACGCCACCGACGAGGCGTACTGGAAGCAGGTCCACTTCTGGACGACGCCCATCGAGCAGTGCCTGGACGGCCGGACGGACGCGCGCTGCGTGCCGTACGCCAAGTGGGTCCAGGCCTGGAACGAGATCAAGGGCTGACCCCGACGCCATGACCGCACTCTCCCCCGGGCTCTCCCCCGAGTCCGCGACGCGAGCCGCCGGCCCCGGCCGGAGCGCCGTCCGGCGGTTCGCCGGGGCCCTGCACCGGCGGCCCCGGCTGCGGCTCGCGGCCCTGCTCACCGCCCCGCTGCTCTGGCTGGTCCTCGCCTACCTCGGCTCCCTCGCGGCCCTGTTCCTGTCCGCGTTCTGGTCGACCGACAGCTTCACGTCCGAGGTCGTCCGGATCTGGACCACGCAGAACTTCGAGGAGCTCGTCGGCTCGCCCGTCTACCGGACGGTCGCCCTGCGGACCGTCGGTGTCGCCCTCGCGGTGACCGCGCTCTGCGCCGTCATCGCCTTCCCGCTCGCCTTCTACACGGCGCGCGTCGCGCACCCGCGCCGCCGGCCGCTCTTCGTGGTGGCGCTGCTCATGCCGCTGTGGGCCGGCTATCTGGTGAAGGTGTACGCGTGGCGGCTCATCCTCTCCGAAGGCGGCCCGCTGGACTGGGCGCTGCGGCCGTTCGGCCTCAGCGGACCCGGGTACGGGCTCACGGCGACGGTGCTCGTCCTGACGTACCTCTGGCTGCCGTACATGGTGCTGCCGATCCACACCGCGCTCGCCCAGCTCCCCGACAACCTCCTGAACGCCTCGGCGGACCTCGGAGCGCGGACCTGGCGGACCTTCGTCTCGGTGGTGCTGCCGCTGGTGTGGCCTGCGGTGGCCGCCGGGTCCGTCTTCACCTTCTCGCTCAGCCTCGGCGACTACATAACGGTGCAGATCGTCGGCGGGAAGACCCAGCTGATCGGCAACCTCGTCTACTCCAACGTCACCCTCAACCTGCCGCTGGCGGCCGCGCTCGGCACCGTGCCGGTCGCGGTCATCGTGGTGTACCTGCTCGCGGTGCGGCGCTCCGGCGCGCTGCGCAGCCTGTGACCGGCCGGAAGGACCGCGACCGATGAACCTCTCCCGACCCGCGCGGATCGCGCTGCGCACCGCGGCCGGTCTCGGCTTCGCGGCGATCTACCTGCCGCTGCTGCTCGTCCTGCTCGGCTCGCTCAACCCGGACCGCTCGGCGAGCTGGCCGCCGCCCGGCCTCACGGTCGACTGGTGGGCGGCGGCCTGGGACAACGAGGGCGCCCGCGAGGCGCTGTGGACCTCGGTCCGGGCCGGTCTCGCGGCGACGGCGGTCGCCCTCGTGCTCGGCACGCTCATCGCCTTCGCGGTGCAGCGGTACGCCTTCTTCGGGCGCGAGGCCGTCTCCTTCGCGGTGGTGCTGCCGATCGCGCTGCCCGGCATCGTCACGGGCATCGCGCTCAACTCGGCCTTCGGCACGGTCCTCGAACCCCTCGGGGTCGGTCTCGGCATGTTCACGGTGGTCGTGGGCCACGCCACCTTCTGCATCGTGGTCGTCTTCAACAACGTGGTGGCGCGGCTGCGGCGGCTGCCCGGCTCGTACGAGGAGGCGGCGATGGACCTGGGGGCGCACACCTTCCGCGTCTTCTGGGACATCACCTTCCCGCTGCTGCGCTCGGCGCTGCTCGCGGGCGGGCTGCTCGCCTTCGCGCTGTCCTTCGACGAGATCGTGGTGACGACGTTCACGGCGGGACCCGCGGTGCAGACGCTGCCGGTGTGGATCTTCAACAACATGACCCGCCCTCAGCAGGCCCCCGTGGTGAACGTGGTGGCGGCGGCACTCGTCCTGCTGTCGGTGATCCCGATCTACGCGGCCCAGCGGCTCTCCTCGGACACACAGGGCGGCGGACGGGTGTGAGGGAGCGCCAGAACGGCGGTGGCACCGCTGTCCTGCTAGTTTTCCCGAATGCGCTCTTTGCCCCGTTTCGATGTGCGTGCTCTCGCCCGCCGGGCCGCCGCGCTGCGGCCGCGCCGGCGGGGCGGGGACACCGTCACCGTGCCGGAGGCGGAGAGCGCCGGCCGCGAACGGCTGCGTGACCTGGCGGCGTTGCTGTGCGAGCTCGGCGCCGCACTCCTCCGCGCCGGGGAGCGGACCGCAGAGGTGGAGCGGGTCCTGCACGACGTGGCCGCCCGGTACGGGATGCGGGTCCGCTCCTTCGTGGTCCCCACGGGCCTCTTCGTACGGGTCGGGGGCGGCCCCGACGGCCGGGGCGGCGAGCTGGACTTCGCCCCGGTCGAGGGCCCCGACCTCCGCCTCGACCAGGTCGAGGCGCTGCAGTCCCTCGTCGAGCGGATGCGGGCGACGGAGGTGCCGTTCGAGGACGCGCGCCACGCCCTGCGCGAGGTGCGGGAACGGCCCGAGCGGTTCAGCCCGGCCGCCACCGTCCTCGGGTACGTGCTCCTCACCGTCGGCCTCGGCGCGATGCGGCACGCGACCGTCCCGGCCGTCATCGGGTACGCGGTGCTCGGTCTGGGTATCGGCCTGCTCCGGCTCTTCGGCGACCGGCTCCCTGCGGCCCGTACGGCCCTGCCCGTGACCGCAGCGATCCTGGTCACGGCCGTCTCGCTGCGCTGGGCGGGCCCCCTGCTGCACGAAGTCCCCACCGTCCTGTACATCCCGCCGCTGATCGCCTTCCTGCCGGGCGCGGCGCTGACCCTGGGCGCCATCGAACTCGCCACCGGGGCGGCGCTTTCGGGCATCGCGCGGCTCGCCGGAGCCGTGAACGTCCTGCTGCTCCTGGCCCTCGGCATCCTGGTCGGCACCGAACTCCTGCGGGCCCGCCCGCCGGGCGGGGCCCCGTCCGAGCCGCTGGGCGCCTGGGCGCCGTGGGCCGGGGTGCTGCTGCTCGGCTTCGGCTTCCTGCTGTACTTCTCCGCCCCACCCCGGGTCACCGGCTGGCTCCTGGCCGCGCTGCTCGTCGAGCGCCTGGTCCAGTCGGTGGCCACGGAGTTCGCCGGGCCGACCTTCGGCGCCTTCGCGGCCGGGATGCTGCTGCCCCCGATGGCGACCTGGATCGAGCGGCGCTCGCACACCCCGGACCAGGTGGTGTTCCTGCCCTGCTTCTGGCTCCTGGTGCCGGGCGCGGTCGGTCTCACCAGCGTCTCGGAGATCATCGTGCAGGGCGACACGGCCGGCGGCCTGGACAGCCTGGTCACCATGGTCATCACGGTGGCGTCGATCGCCCTGGGCGTCCTGGTCGGCGCCGGGCTCCAGCGGCGCCCCCGCCTCAGCCTCGGCGAACCGGCCCCGGCCACACAGGGGGACCCGACGGAGCCGGCGGAGGCGGAGCCCGGTCCCTAGGGCTTGTCCGGCCGATCACCGTCCAGCCACCCGTCCACCTCCGCGCCACCGACGGCGTTCGCAGCTCGCCCTCGGCCGGTACGTCCTCCACCCGCGCCGGATCGGCATGGACCGCTGGGAGGCCCCGCCCTTAGCCTGACCGTTGTTCGAAGATCAACGTGTCGGGCGGGTCTCCGGAACGCCGCTCGCAGGGGGTGTGCCATGCACGGTAGGGGGAGCGCGTGATGTCAGGCAGAGCAGGGCTCGTGAAGGTGGTGGCGGTGATCGGGGTCGTACTTGGGGTGATCGGTTCCATCACCGCCTGGTTCCTGTCGTTCGAGGGCTATCTGCCGGGCGACTCCATGGTGCGGACCTGGGCCACTCCGAAGGACCGGCCCAGCGATGGCAAGGCCAACGGCAGTTGGGTCGTCGGGGACGTCGCCGTCCGCAGCCGGTTCGATGCGGTGACCGGCTTCGGCATCGCCGACGGGCAGGACGGGAAGAAGCTCTGGGAATTCGTGCCGCCCGGCCGCGCCCAGATCTGCGGGAGCGCGCGTCGTGCGGGCGAGGGGGTCCTCGTGGTCGCGTACGGCACGGAGAGCAGTGCCACCAGCGGCGGGAGCGGCAAGCCCGCCTCGCCGGGCAAGGGCAAGGGCTGCTCGACCGTCCTTGCCTTCGACATGAAGGACGGGCGGGAGCTGTGGAGCGTCCCGCGGACCGTCTCGGACGGCCGGTTTCCCGGGGACGGCTTCCTGGATGCGGAGGGCGGCCTGGCATTGATCCGCGACGACTGGACCGAGCAGGAGCTGCGGACGCCGAGCGGCAACCGTTCCCTCCGCGCCCTCGACCTGCGCACAGGCAAGGCCCGTTGGACGGCGGCCGTTCCCGGCACGTGCGGGGTATGGGACACGTTCGTGGGCAAGGAACAGGTCCACGCCGTCCTGGCCTGCGGCGGGGAGGACGCGGACGACCCGGGCTCCGACAGCGGCGGGGACGTCGAGCTGATGGCGGCGGCCTTCGATCGCGGCACCGGCGCTCTGAAGTGGAACGTTCCCATCGATGCCCGTCGCCCCGTGTCGATGGACTCCAGCGTGCTCATCGAGTCGGCCGACCCCTTGGTGCTGAGGGTCGTGCGGTCCTCGAACGGGAACTCGGGCGAGGCGACGGGCACGTTCGTCTCCTTCGGCCAGGATGGGCATCCTCGGCCCGGCATCGAGCTCAGCGGCGACTACGGCCAGATCGACGCGGCAGAGGTCGTCGGCGAGCGGATGTACGCGCTGGCGTGGACCTATCACAAGGGACGGCACTACCGGCTGATCGCCTTCGACCTGAAGAGCGGCGAAGAGGTGTGGAACAACGAGTTGGACGAGCCTGCGGCCGGGCTGGCCGTGCGGGGCGACCGGGTCACCGTGCTGTGCGAGTGGTCAACCCAGGCCAGCGCCATCACCGAGCTGCTCGTGTACGACGCCGGCAACGGCGAGGAACTCGACGAGCGCCATTTCCGTGAGGAAGCGCCCAGCGGCTACTTCTTCGAGCACGACGGGCGGATCATCGTCGGGGCGGCCGGCGATCATGCCTTCACCGCGTTCGAGCGCTGGTGAGCCGATGACCGTTTCCTGCCGCAAGGCAGGCCGCCGGTCGAGGCGCGGGTAGTCGACCTCGACGAGGACGACTACCGCTGAACCACAGCTGTCCGGCCGATCCCCTAAAAGGGGGCGAGCCGCTGGAACACCAGGACGAAACTCCGTGGCATAGCCTCGCCGACCGGCTGGTGGAGGTGCTGCTGGAGGCGAGCGCCTGGGGCGCTCGCGCGGCGGCTTCACCGGCAAGATCCACCTGAGCGCGGACGGCCGCTGCCGCCCGTTGTCCCTGATCGTCACACCGGGACAGCGGGCCGCCTGCACCCAGTTCGCGCCGGTGCCGGAGAAGCTCCTTGTCAGCCTGGCCGATCGCCAGCGCGATCCAACGACCGCTGTCGGGGAGCGGCCACACCTGCATGCTCACGGCCTGTTGGCTGAGGTAGTCGAGCGGCTCGGGCACCGCATCACCCACGCAGACAGCACTGAGATACGGTCCGAGGTCCACGATGAACGCATTGCCCCACCGAGCCGTCAGGCGTGCGGCCAGGTCGCCGAGACAGGCGCAGGTTATAGGCCGCGCACACAACTACCCCCGACCATGCGCATCGACCAATGATCGGCCGGACAGGCTCCTAGCCGGTCAGCCGGGCTTCTTCACCCATTCGAGGGTCACGCGCAGGCTCGCGTTCGCGCTGCCCTGGACGACCAGTGCGGTGAGCTTGCCCGCGTCCAGGCCGAGCTGGCAGCCGAACTCGACCGTCGCACGGTCCGGGGCGGCCTGGCGGAGCGCCTCGCCGATCCGTCCGGCGAAGGAGGAGAGGGCCTCGGTGACGCCGGAGAGGTCGGGGAGGTGGTCGCCGAGCGCTTCGAAGTCCGCATCGGGGCCGAGGCGTCGTGCCTCCACGAAGAGCGTCGCGTCCCCGACCTCGATTTCCGTGATCTCCTGCATCGGTGTGCTCCCTGGGGTCGCGCGGTCAGAGGGTCGGGCAGGCAGAGGCTCGGGCGGTCAGAGGCTCGGGCTCAGCGCACCCGCGGCGGACCCGGTGTCGGAGTCCCCGGTCTCGGTGGCGGTGTCCGTGGCGAGGGCGCTGCCCCGGAGCCACTCGGGCCAGCTGAGGTTCCAGTCGCCGAAGCCGTTGCCGAAGGGCGTCATGGGCTCCCCGTACCCGTTGACGACCCGTACGAGATCGCCCTCGCGGACGGTGTGGAAGAGCCAGGAGGCGTCCTCGGTGCTCATCCCCGTACAGCCGTGACTGACGTCCTCGCTGCCCTGGGAGTCGAGCGACCAGGGCGCGGCGTGCAGGTATTCGCCGCTCCAGGTCACCCGGGTGGCCCAGTAGACCTTGAGGTCGTAGAAGTCCTTGCTGCCGCGGGCGATCCCGATGGAGTCCCCGCGCATGCGGACGAAGCGCTCCTTCCCGAGGACGACCTTGATGCCGCTTCTCGTCCGGTAGCCGGACTTGCCGGTGGTCACCGGGAGCGTGCGCAGGAGTTCCCCGTCGCGGAACACGTTCATCCTGTGGGCCGAGACGTCCGTGACCGCCTCGATCCGGGCTCCGGTGGTGAAGGTGAGGGGGCGTGAGGGGCCGCCGTAGAGGCCGCCGCCGATGCGGGCTCCGTCGAGGCCGCTGCGGACGCGGACCGTGGCGCGGGCGGGCCAGTAGGTGCGGGGCCGGTAGTGGAGGGTGTTGGCGTCGACCCAGTGCCAGGCGCCTTCCACATGGGGCTCGGTCCGTACGTCCAGCGCCCGTTCCACGGCGCGGCGCGCGCCCGGGTCGTCCGCCGGGACGGGCCGGCTGAGTTCGGCGGTGACCGGTTGGCCCACTCCGTACGTGCCGCCGTCGTCCGGTCCGAAGGCGACGGTGAGCCGCTCCCCGGCGGGCATCGGGGCGGTTCGGAAGTCGAGGCGGGCGCGGTGCGGGCCGTACGCCCCCGCCCCGTCGACGACCATCCGGGCGGCGTAGCGGGCTCCGGCCGGCAGGGGGGCGACGCTGGTCCACCGGGTGTGGTCCGGGCTCTGTGCTCCGGCGATCCGGCGGCCGCGTTCGTCGGTGACGTTGATGTCGGCGAGCACGCCCGGGGTGCGGAGCGCGAGTTCCACGGGGCCCGCGGCGTGCGGGCCGAGCGTGAACGGCCGGCCCGTGAGGACACGGTCGCCGCCGAGCACGACGGTGTGGGGCGGGTCGGTGCACAGGTCTTCGTCGGCGGCGCAGCCGTCCAGGGAGACGACGGCGGTGGCGTCCCGGTCCGTGGCGGTTCCCTGCTCGCGCGCGGAGTCCGGGGCGGGCGACTGGGCGGCCGTGCTGACGAGGACGGCTCCGACGGCGAGGGAGAGCGCTCCCCACCCTCGTGCGTATCGGCGTGACGACACGTCGGACAGCCTCCCCTTCGTGCGGTGGCGTCGGCGGGCGTTGCCGACCGCAGCATCAAAACGGATGAACGGAGAAAAAGATGATCAAGGCGCCGGGCGTGGCGCGGAGTCGGGGGCGAGACGACTCGAATGGGTCAGCCGGGCGGCGGGGTCAGGCGTGGGGCGGATCCGGCCGGGCAGGGGCGATGGCCGCGGTCGGGCAGGGGCGGGCGGCCGAGCCGGTTTTCAGCGGGGCGGCTCCGGGAGCTCCTCGCCCGTCTCCAGAAGGGACTTGAGGCTGGAGATCAGCGCGGGCCAGCCCTCGCCGATCAGGCCCTTGATGGTGCCGTCGGGCTCCAGGTCGCCATGGGTGACCGTGAGCTTCACCGTGTCGCCGGACGGCTCGATCACGAAGGTGACCCGGGACCGGCGCTCGCGGGTGAGGCGCTCGTACACCTCCTGGTCGAGTCGGACGGCCTCCGCCCAGTCCGGGGTGAAGGTGTGCCAGGTGTACGAGAGGAGGCGGCCGGGCTTGGCCTCCAGGACCACCTGCTCGGGGTCGACGGTCCTGCGGCCCTGCTCGTCCCAGACCATCGACGCGCCCGGGGTCCACGTCGACTCGAAGGCCACGCCCCAGTAGCGGCGGGTGAGCTCCGGCTCGGTGAGCGCCTGCCAGAGCTCCTCGGGAGTGGTCCGGATATAGGTGGTGTACACGAACGTGTCGCTGTCCATCGCGCTGCCCCTCGGATCTGCTGCCCCGCGGCCTGCCCCTCTCCAGCCTAGGCAGGCGCCGGACGGACCTGCCAGCGAAGGACGGCCGTCCGGCTCCTTCGGACGGCCACTCGGTTGATTAGGTGCGGACGAAACTATTCAACGTGCTGCTAGCGTGTCCGGATGTCGCTCAAGCACGCCGTCCTCGCAGCTCTCCTGGAGGGCGAGGCCTCCGGATACGACCTGGCCAAGATCTTCGACGTGTCCGTCGCCAACTTCTGGGCCGCCACCCCGCAGCAGCTCTACCGCGAGCTGGAGCGGCTCGCCGAGGCCGGTCTGATCACGGCCCGCGTGGTGCAGCAGGAACGGCGCCCCAACAAGCGGATGTTCAGCCTCACGGAGTCGGGCCGACGGGATCTGGTCGCCTACACGAGCACCCCGCCGCGCCCGAGCGCCGTCCGCGACGAGCTGATGGTGCAGGTCCAGGCCTGCGACGAGGGCGACACCGCGGCCGTCCGGGAGTTCGTGGCGCAGCGGATGGAGACGGCCCGGGCGAAGCTCGCTGGCTACGAGCGGCTGCGGGAGTGGATGCTCGCCGGCCGGGACGAGGACACGTACCTGGGCGAGGCGGAGCGCGTCGGACCGTACCTCACCCTGATGCGGGGGCGGTTCTTCGAGGAGGAGAACCTGCGCTGGGGCGAGCGGGCCCTCGTCGTGCTCGACCGGCGCGCCGCGGCACGGAGCGCGGCCCCGGAGGCGGTACGCCAGGGGTGACGCCGGTCCTACTCTGCGGTAACGTCACGGCCGGCCGCCGGAGGCACCGGTGGCGCCACACGGACGCATCGAGGACGGCCTGAAATGAACGTCGGTGACCTCGTCGAGGACTTCACCCTTCCGGACGAGACGGGCGCGCCGCGCTCACTGACCGGCCTCCTCGCCGAAGGCCCGGTCGTCCTCTTCTTCTATCCGGCGGCTCTCACCCCGGGCTGCACCGCCGAGGCCTGTCACTTCCGTGACCTCGCGGCCGAGTTCCGTGCCGTCGGCGCCCTGCCGGTCGGCATCAGCTCCGACGGGGTGGAGCGGCAGCAGGAGTTCGCCGAGCGGCACTCGCTCGGCTACCCCCTGCTGTCCGACCCGGACGGTGCCATACGGGAACGGTTCGGTGTGAAGCGTGGCTTCTCGCTCGCGCCGACGAAGCGGGTCACCTTCGTGATCGGCCAGGACCGGCGGGTCCGGGAGGTCGTCCGCAGCGAACTGCGGATGAGCGCCCACGCGGACCGCGCCCTCGCGGCCCTGCGCGGCGCCTGACCGGGCAGAACCCTCAGACGCCGAGCAGTTTGGCCTTGGCGGCCGCGAACTCCTCCGGCGTGAGCAGACCCTGCTGGGCGAGCTCGCCGAGCCGTGCCAGCTGGTCGGTGATCGACGGTGCCCCGCCGGGGGCGGGCTGCGCGGCGGGGGTCGGCGGCGCCGGGGGCTGCTGCTGGGCCTGGAGTTCGGCGATGGCCTGCTCCTGGTCCTCCTCGCGGCGCGCGGCGCGGGCGGAGCTGCGGCCCGCCGCGTAGGCCGCGCCGCCCACGAGGGCGCCGCGCAACAGGGGCGCGCCGACGGGCCGGACGACGGGTCGCAGGAGGGGGCGTCGTCGCAGGAACATGCTCAGCTCCTTCCGACCGCTGCGGCGGCCACGGCCTCGCGATGGGCGACCCTCGCCTCTTCGACCAGCACGGGCGGTACGCGCACGCTCCCGGCGATCCGGCCGCCGGCCTGGCGGATCGCGTCCGTCGCCCGCGTGGCCCAGACGTGCTCGACGAGCAGCATCAGCGCGCAGGAGCCCGGTTCGAGCGTCTCCGCCGCCTCGGCCGCGTCCTCGGGACCGAGCAGATTGACCTCGGGTCCGATCTCGGCCGTGGCCTCGTCGAACTCCTCGTACTCGACGAGTTCGGAGGTGGACACCTCGCCCGCCACGGACTTGACGACGACGAGCGAGTCGATCAGGCGCACCTGGCCGGCCCTGCGCAGCTCCGCGATGGCCGTCACCGCCGCCACTTTCAGCCGCTCCCCCGGGAAGGCGAGCACGACACATTCCACCGGCCCCATGTTGCTCCGTTCCGTTCCTCGTGCGATGCGCGGCCCCGCGCGGGCGGGTGGTGGTCCCGGTTCCGGCGACGGTCCGCGGCCTCCATCCGAACACGGCCGCGCCGGGCCCGCACGTGCGGGCGTACGACATGCGGGCGTGCGAGGGCTGAGCGAAACTCGCTGCATCGCCAGGCCTTCCCCGGCCTGCGCGGGAACGGAGTGCAGGAATGGACGACTACCCCCTCCTCAACGTCTTCTGGACCATGCTGTGGTTCTTCCTCTGGATCATGTGGCTGTTCCTGCTGTTCAAGGTGATCACCGACATCTTCCGGGACCACTCCCTCAGCGGTTGGGGCAAGGCAGGCTGGCTCATCTTCTGCATCCTGCTCCCGTACCTCGGCGTGCTGGTCTACGTCATCGCACGCGGCAAGAGCATGGGTCAGCGGGACATCAAGCAGGCCAAGGAGAGCGAGGCGGCGTTCCAGGAGTACATCCGCAAGACCGCCGGGACACAGGGCGGCGGCACGAGCCCCACTGACGAACTCGCCCGGCTGGCCGACCTCAAGGAGAAGGGCGCCATCACGCCCGAGGAGTTCGAGAAGGCCAAGGCCAAGGTCCTGTCCTGAGACTGAGAAGGCGGCGGGCCGCGGGCCCGGAGGAAGGCGGGCGCGGTGCCGGGCTCCCGGGATCCCTGCTGCGAGAGGTCGCGGCGGAGCCCGGGAGGCTCCCGGAGGCGCTCGCCTCCTTCGCCCTGCGCCACCTCGGGCCGGGGGCCGGGCCCGCGGTCGAACGCCTCCGTGCCGCCCATCCGGAAGCCGACGCGGCGGCTCTGCGGTCCCTCGTCATCAGCCGAGGCCGCCGGAGGGTCGTGACGGAAGGCGCCTTCGTCGGCGGCCCGTTCCTCCTCTTCATCCCCGTCGCCTTCTGCGCCGCCATCCTCTCCCAGGCGCGCACGGTGCTCGAACTCGCCGCCTGCGAGGGGCGGGATCCCACGGATCCGGAGCGGGCGGCCGAACTGCTCGTCCTGCAAGGGGTGTACGGAGACACCGAGACGGCCCTGGCCGCACTCGACGCCCACGCGGCCGAGCCCCCCGCGCGCGGGGGACGGGGGCGTACGGGCGTCCTGTGGGACCTGGTGATGCGGATGGCGCGGCTCCTCGGACTGCTCACGCCCTCCGACGACGGCCCCGGCCGGCTCGCGCGGTTCGGCCAGTGGGTCCTCGTGGTCTGCGTGTTCCTCATCGGTCTGGTGGCCCCGCTCGTCTGGCTGCCGTACATGGCAGTCTCGTACAACCGCGCCACGAACCAGCTCATGGACCGGGCCACCGTCTTCTACGTCGGCTCGCGCGACCTGCGCTCGCCGCGCCGCGTCCGGGTGGACCCGGCCATGGCCACGGCCGGGCTTCGCGCGCTGGGATCAGTGGTGCTCCCGGTGGGCGGACTGCTCGTGGTCGCCGCCGCGGACCTCCGGATCGCGGGCGGACAGTGGCCCGTGGCCGGGATCGTCCTGGTGACCAGCTGCCTGCTCACGGGCGGCTGGTGGGTGTGGCACCGCCGGAGGCGTCGCCGGGAGCCACCCCCTTAATACGTACCCGAGATACCGCTTTGATACGGTCATGGCGTGAGGCTGACCAAGTTCACCGACCTGGCGCTCCGTGCCGTGATGCGCCTGGCGGTCACCGCATCGGACGAGTCCGTCACCACCCGCGAGGTGGCGGAGTCGATGGACGTGCCCTACGCGCACATGGCGAAGGTGGTCACCCGGCTCCAGCACCTCGGCGTGGTCGAGGCGCGGCGGGGCCGCGGTGGCGGCCTGGCCCTGACGGAGCTGGGGCGCCGCTCCTCGGTGGGCTGGCTGACCAGGACCCTGGAGGGCGAGGAGGAGGTCGTCGCCTGCGAGGGCGACCCGCCGTGCCCCCTGCGCACCGCGTGCCGGCTGCGCGGAGCACTGCGCGAGGCGCAGGAGGCCTTCTACCGCGCGCTCGACCCGCTCACCGTCGCCTCGCTCGTGGAGTCACCGACCGGCCCGCTGCTCCTCACTCTCAGCCCACGTCCGCCACAGGCCCCCTGACCGGGTCACCACACTCCCGGTGGGCCACTGAGGGGCATCCGCACCCCCTTTAATAGGTAGATCATCTACCAGATTGAGAGTTCCCATGCTGTCCGAGCAGGCCGTTCCCGTCGTCCGCGCCACCCTGCCCGCCGTCGGCGGCGCGCTCGACGAGATCACCGAACGCTTCTACGGGCGCCTCTTCACCGCCCACCCCGAGCTCCTGCGCGACCTGTTCAACCGGGGCAACCAGGCCAACGGGGAGCAGCGGAAGGCGCTCGCCGGCTCGATAGCCGCCTTCGCCGTCGCCCTGCTCGAGAACCCGGACAGCCGCCCCGACGCCATGCTGTCCCGCATCGCGCACAAGCACGCCTCGCTCGGCGTCACCTCCGAGCAGTACAAGACGGTGCACGAGCACCTCTTCGCCGCGATCGTGGAGGTCCTCGGCGGGGCGGTGACCCCCGAGGTCGCACAGGCCTGGGACGAGGTCTACTGGCTGATGGCGAACGCGCTCATCGCCGTGGAGGCCCGTCTCTACCAGGAGGCCGGTGTCCCCGAGGGCCAGGTCTGGCGGTCCATGGAGATCGCCGAGCGGCGCGAGGAGACGTCCGACACGGTGTCCTTCACCCTGCGCCCCGCCGACGGGACTCCGACGACCCCGTTCCGGCCGGGCCAGTACGTGAGCGTCCGGGTCGCGCTGCCCGACGGCGCCCGGCAGATCCGCCAGTACAGCCTGTCCGCCGCTCCCGGGCACCCGCAGTGGCGGATCACGGTGAAACGGGTCGACGGCGACCCGGCGGGCGAGGTCTCCTCCTGGCTGCACGCGCAGGCCCGCGCGGGCGACACCGTGGAGGTCTCGGCCCCGTTCGGCGACCTCGCCCTGCCCGAGGGCGACAGCCCTCTGCTGCTCGCCTCCGCCGGCATCGGCAGCACCCCGATGCTGGCGATGCTCGACCATCTCGTCGCCACCGGATCGACCCGGCCGGTCGTCGTGGTGCACGCCGACCGCACGCCCGACTCCCACGCGCACGCCGCCGAGCTGCGACGCCTGGTGGACGCCCTCCCGCAGGGGACGCTGCACCTCTGGTACGAGGAGCCGGGCGAGTCCGGCGCCCGTCCCGGCCGCGCGGACGTGACGCTCATCGACCTGCCGGCGGGCACCACCGCGTACCTGTGCGGGCCGCTGCCCTTCCTGCGCGCGGTGCGCGGCGACCTCCTCGGCCGGGGCACCGCCGCGGCCGACATCCACTACGAGGTGTTCGGCCCCGACCTCTGGCTCGGCGCCGAGGGCTGAGCTCTCACCCCCTCCCCTTCAGCTCCCCCCTTCGATCCCCATGCACCATGGCGTTAATTCCACGGGTATTGCATAGTGAGGTGCCATATCAACCTCGCAATCAGCGGGTTCGCAGGAAATGGACGGAAGCGATGGGATCGTTCGGAGCAGCAGGGGAAGGCCGGGGCACGGGGCGGCCGGTGCGCGGGATCGCCCTCGACATCGGCAGCTCCCGGACCCGCGCCTGGGCTCCGGGCGCGGGCGTCTTCGCGGACGTGCCGAGCGCTCCGGTACGCCGCGGCCGGGTGACCGACGCCGACTCCCAGCTCCGTCTGCTTCGACGCCTGGCCGCCTCGGCCCCGGGTGGCGGCGGGCACGACACCGTCGTGATGCTCACCCACCCGGTCCTCGCCGCCCCCGAGGAGCGGGCAGCCGCGAAGCGGCTCGTCGACGGTCTCGGCCCGGTGCGGGTCATCGCCGTGGACAGCGCCCGCGCGGCGGCCGCCTATGCCGCCCCGTCCGGCGGGGGCCCGCTGCTCGTGGTCGACCTCGGCGCCCAGCTGACGGAGGTCACGCTCGTCGTGGACGGCCTCGTCGAGGACGCCCGGCTCGCCGAGGTGGGCCTCGACGACCTTCCGGACTCCGGAAGCGCGCCGGACGCGATCGCCACGACGACCGCCGACATGGTGAGCGACCTGTGGCGGCATGACCGCACCGGCGCGGTCCGCGGGGCGCTGCGCCGGGGCGTCCTGGTGACGGGCGGCGGCGCCCTGCGCCTCGATGTGACGGGACGGCTGGCTCACCTCCTCCGCGCCCGGCTCCGGCTGGCGAACGATCCCTCCACGAGCGTCGTCCGTGGCGCCGGTCTGATGCTGGCCTCCGCCCTCCGCCACCCGGCCGGCGCCCTGCCCCGCGACTGACGGAGGGTCAGCAACCGGTGGACCAGATGTGGGAGTCGCCGCGGTCGTTGGCGGCGCCGTCGTAGCCGACCTCCTGCCCCGGGGCGAGACAGATGGTCATGCTGCCGCCCTGCCAGGCGCTGTCGTAGACCTGGACGTGGTCCTTGATCCCTGGTCCGGAGATGCCGTGGTTCGCCCATGAGGAGTCGGTGTCGGAGATCCAGCTCTCCCACCAGCCGTCGTCCCCGCTCCAGTTGGCGCGCTGACCGCCGAAGTTCGCGTCCTGCCAGACGCAGAACTCCCCGCTGGGGCATTCGGCGGCTCCGGCGGAGGTGGCGAGGGCGAGTCCGGAGGTGACGGCGAGGAGGGCGGCGGCGGAGGTGGCGATGAGTCGCTTCACGAGTGGGTGGAGCCCTTCTGCGGGTGGGTGGACGCGGACAGTTCGACTGCCCGCCGCAGCGCGCTGTCGCGCAGCTGCCGGTAGGTGGTGAGTTCGTCGCGGCGCAGCGAGCGCACCGTGACCAGTTCCGCGGCTTCGAGTCGGGCGCGGACGGCCTCGAGTCCGGTTTCGCGGGCGCAGCGAGTCGCGACGGTGGGAGCGGGGCGGTCGGGGCGGGGGTGACCGGGCGGGCCGGCGCATCGGGTCCAGCGGGCGAGCGCCGCCTGGTGGGCGGGGTCGGCGCGCATCCGGGCCTGGGCTTCGGTACGGAGGTTGTCGACGGTGACCTGGGCCCGGAACCAGCGGCGCTGGTCGCCGTAGAGCCGGTGGCGGGCGGTGGCGAGGCAGCCGTCCTCGTGGGCGGTGACGGTGGCGCCCGTGGCGAGGGTGACGGAGAGCTCGTGGGGCCCGGAGCCGAAGAGCGCCGCCTGGAAGGCGCGGTCCTCGTCCGGAGCGCGGGGCCGGGCCGCGAGGGTGAGCCCCCTGGCGTCGAGACAGTCCGCCACGAGGCGGTGCTCGGCGGCCCTGAGGAGCTCGTCCTGGGCCGCGGTGTCCGCCGGGACGCTCGGGGGCGCGGGCCCACCGGGTCCGATGGTGGCGCAGCCCGAGAGCAGCAGCGTGGCGGCCGCGGCGAGGAGGGTGCGACGGGCACGGGAGGCGGTGCGGGAGGTGGTGCGGACCATGGGGCTCCCCCTTCGATCGTCCCTGGTCGGAGTGGCCGGCGGTGATCGTCTTGACCGGCTCGGGAAGATCACTGCCCGGCTGCCGGGCCGCCATGCCGAGGCTCACTCGAACGAGTCGAACGCGCCGGGGTGCGCGCCGCTCACGCGCCGTCGACGCACCGCCGACGAGGGAGGAGGTGGGGGTCCTCCACGCGACGAAGCCCCGGTTGGACGGGGGATTCCAACCGGGGCCGATCGCCGTGACGGACGAAGAGCGGTCACCTCTCGGGGGGGACCTTGGGGACCGGACCCCTTCGCAGTCACACACGTATGAACGGTAAACCTTTCCCGAATGTTCCGAGAAATCCCGGGTGGTCGATGTGAGCGACCTCACCCGGTTTCGGCAGGTCCGTCAGTCCCTCTCGGGGCGGTAGACCTCACCGGCCTCGGCCTTGCCGGGAGCGAGCAGTTCCGGGACCGTCACGAACGTGAAGCCCCGCCGCTTGAGCTCGTCGATGATCGAGGGCACGGCCGGCACCGTGCCGTCGTAGATGTCGTGGAGCAGGATGATCCCGTCACGGTGTGCGACCTCCAGCACCCGCTGACGTATCAGCGCCGGGTCGGTGGTCGAGTAGTCCTTGGCCGTGATGCTCCACAGGACCTGGGCGAGTCCGAGCTCGCGGCTGACGTCGGAGACCGTGCCGTCGGTGCGGCCCTGGGGCGGGCGCATGAGCGTGGGCTTCCGGCCGGTGATCTTCTCTATGGCGTCCTGGGTCTTCGACAGCTCCTCACGGACCTCCGACTCGTCGAGGTCGGTGAGGATCCGGTGCGACCAGGTGTGGTTGGCCACCTCGTGGCCTTCGTCGGCGATGCGCTTGACCACATCGGGGTAGCGGTCGACGTGCTTGCTGCCGAGGAGGAAGAAGGTCGCCGGCACCTGCTTCTCCTTGAGGACGTCCAGGAGATGGGGGGTGTCCTTGCCCGGTCCGGCGTCGAAGGTCAGCGCTATGCACTTGACCTCGGCGCAGTCGACGCGGCGGCCCCCGTCGCCCGCCTTGTCGTCCGATCCGGCCTCGCCCCGGGCGTCCTGCGGGGTGAGCGGATCGACTCCGCAGCCGCTCAGCGTCAGCAGCAGCGATGCCGCGGCGAGCACGGCGGTGGCCACTGCCCTGCCGCGGACAGGCCTGGATCGGAACATGGTGGACCCGCTTTCCCCGTGGTGTCTTCGGTACAGCCGTCACCGCTGGTCAGGGCGGCGCGCTTGATCGGAAGGCACTCTACATACGGTGTATAGCGGGGATGTCGGCGGGGTCCGCCGGGCCCTTCACGGGCACACGAGAACCCCGGGCGGCGCCCGTCCGCGCCGCCCGGAGTGTCTACGCGTCCCGCTCAGCGGGACGCGAGCAACAGTCGGGCCTCGGTCTCCTGGTCACCGGAGACGGACTGGAGTGACTGGATGTCGAAGCCGCTGGCGAGCACCTTCTCGACCTCGTCGACGGCGTGGTAGCCACCCGTGAGCGTGGCGCCGACCGGGGCGGTCAGATGGGTGGGGGCCACGTCCTCGTGCCGTCCGGCGGCGGTGTCGAACGTGGCGCTCCAGACCGTGGGAACCGGTCCCGTGGCGGCCTGCGGGCTCACCGTCTCCATGTCCTCCAGCTGGTAGACGCGGTCGAGGACGTCGAACACGGCCTGGGCGTCCTCCCTGCAGCAGTCGCTCAGCTGCACGGTGACGTCGGTGTCGATGTGCAAGTCGTACACGTCGCTCATCTCCTCGCGGCCCGCCGGCCGCTCGTGGTGCCACGCGCTCCTCGGGCCGGGCGCTCGTCGTGCCACGTCTCCAGCATCCCTCTCGGGAGGCCGCCCCGCGAGAGCCGCCGAACGGAGTCAGCGACCCTCGATGATCCGCTCGACGGTGTCGGCCTCCGAGGCCCGCTTGTCGGGCCGGTGCCGTACGACCCGGGCGAACCGGAGCGTGACCCCGGCCGGATAGCGCGTCGAGGCCTGGAGTCCGTCGTACGCGATCTCCACGACGAGTTCGGGCCGTACACGTACGGTGAAGCCGTCGTCCGACAGCGCGAGCTCGCCGAGCCGCTCGGTCTGCCAGCGCAACATGCTGTCCGTGAGCCCTTTGAAGGTCTTCCCCAGCATCACGAAGCCGCCGTCGGCGGTCCGCGCGCCGAGGTGGAGGTTGGAGAGCAGTCCGGTCCTGCGGCCATGGCCCCGCTCCACCGCGAGGATCACGAGGTCGACGGTGTGGACCGGTTTCACCTTCAGCCAGGTACGCCCCCGGCGCCCGGCCACATAGGGCGCCTCCAACGCCTTGACCAGCACCCCTTCATGCCCCCGGGCCAGGGTGTCCGCGTAGAACCCCTCTGCGGCCTCGGTCTGCCCGCGCTCGGCCGGATCGGTCACGACGGTACGGCGGACCCGCTGGGCCTCCGGCAGCAGACGGGCGAGAACGGCGTGCCGCTCCGCGCCCGGCCGGTCGATCAGACTCTCTCCCTCCACCGCGAGGACGTCGAAGAACACCGGCGTCAGGGGAAGCGCGGCGCGCGCACCCGCCACGTCGGACCGGGATCCCACCCTGGACGCGATCGACTGGAACGACACCGGGCGCCCGGTTCCGGGGTCGAGGGCGATCACCTCGCCGTCCAGGATGAACGCGTCGGCGTCGACCGCCCCGGCGGTCGCCACCACCTCGGGCAGGCGGTCGGTGATGTCGTCGAGCGAGCGGGTGTACACCCGCACCTCCTCGCCGCGCCGATGCACCTGAATCCGGATCCCGTCAAGCTTCTCCTCCACCGCGCAGGCCCCCAGGTCGGCGATCGCCTCGGCGACGGAAGCGGCCGTATGCGCGAGCATGGGCTGCACGGGACTGCCGACCCGCAGCGTGAACCGGTCGAGCGCGGTCACCCCCTCGGCCAGCACGGCCTGGGCGACCGGGGGCAGCGACCCTTCGAGCATCACGGCGCGCCGCAGTTCGCCGGCCGGCACCCCGGCGGCCTTGGCCACGCCTTCCAGGGCGATGGCGTCGAGTGCCCCCTGGCGCACCTCGCCGGCCAGCAACCGCAGCAGGAGTTCCTGTTCGTCGAGGGTGGCGGCCGCCAGGAGCGCGTGGACGAGCCGGGTCCGCGCGGCGCGGGCCCCGGCGCCGGACACGGCGGCGAGCTCCGCCATCGCCCCGTCGACCTGCCCCAGCGTGAGCCCGGGCTCATCGACGGGCGGAACGGCCGGCGGGATGACCTCCTTGAGGATGCTCCACCCGACCCCGATCCGCCCCTGCGGCAGCCGCCCGGACAGATACGCGATGACGAGGGGGCTCTCCTCGGGCCCTGCCTCGGCGAACAGCTCGCCGAGCAGAGCGATCTTGCGCGTGCGTGCGGCCGTGGCGGCGACCTCCCGGGACACTTCCGCGACACGCGCAAGCAGCATGGGCCCATCCTCTCGACCCGCCGCCGGGGCCGCACGCCGGAGTACCGCATCAGGGCCAGTCCACCGGCCGCCTCCGCCGCCGGGGCCGCGCCGCACCCGCGGCCCTCCCCCGCCGGAAACGCTCGAACAGCCTGCTCCGCCGGGGCCGCCCCGGCGGAGCGCCGACCACCGCCGACCGACCGACCACCGCCGACCGACCGGCCGAACCCGGCCCGGCAGCGTCCGGCACAGCGTGAACCGACGCCACAGGAACTGACGCCAAGGGAACTGACATCCCCGGATCCGACACCACTGGGTCCGACACCCGTGGATCCTGCATGCTCGGAGCCGGCACCCGTGGAGCCGGCACCCTCGGAGCCGGAACCCTTGGAGCCGGCACGTCCAGTGACGCGCATGACCTCGCCGAACCCCTCGGATCCGGCACCTCCCGCGGCGCCCATGGCCTAGCCGACGCCCCCTGGGCCCGCACGGCGGCTTCCGCATCCCCGGGGTGCGGCGCCTGGCGTTCCGCGCGGGCTTCGTCCAGGGCCAGGGCCAGGCTCAGGCGGTGCCAGAGGATCTCGTCCGGGTCGTCGGCCAGGGTCAGCCGTTCGGCCAGCTCGCGCGCGACCGGCGACACAGGCATCCCCGGCGGCGGAGGCGGGCGCAAGCGGTCGAGGTGCGTGCGCTCATAAGGATCGTCGACGACCTCGGCCACCTGGACCGGATCGAGGAGCGAGGCGATGGCGGCGGCCCGCGCCCACGGGTCCTCGGTGGCACGGAGCAGCAGGGCGAGCCGCCGCGCCCGCCAGTTCCTGGCCCGCCGGTCCTCGTGCGCGGCGAGACGCGCACGGAGCTCCAGCGGCAGCCGCCCCGTGAGGAGGTCCGGGCGTGTCCGGCCGAACTCGACGACCTCCTGCGGCAGATACAGCCAGACCACGGCCCGGTAGCGGTTCAGCGAGAACCGCACCGGACTGACGTGTCCCGTCCGGGCCAGCCGGGTGAACCGGTCGGCCGTGATCCCGAGGAGGGCGGCGGCCTCCCCCGTACCGACCGCGCGGACCCGCTCGCGCAGGCCTGCGGGAAAGTCCGGGCCGGCCCTGAGGCGGTCGAGCTCGCACCGCTCGACCCGCCGCCGTCCCGCCTCGCCGGCCGGCACCGTCCGCACCAGGCCGAGCTGGACCGCGAGCCGGAACTCGTCGCGCCTCAGCTCCAGTTCCTGCGCGGCCCGCCCCGGTGTCACCGTGCGCGTTCCTTCGTCCACCGTCATGGCGGCCCTCCCCCTTGCGTCCGTGTTCGCTCCGTCGCGGGCCCCTCGGACCCACACAGAACACCGTAACGCAGAGTGACGACACCCGCACGACCTGTGGACAACGCCCTGTGGACAACCGTCCGGCAGTGGCGTCAGATCACGCCGCCGTCCGGGATTCCGGGCTGCCGCGCCGCCACGCCGAGGTGTTCGCCGACCCGGTTGACCAGCAGCGTCATCTCGTACGCGACCTGGCCGACGTCCGCCTCGGCCGCGCTCAGGACGCACAGGCAGCTGCCTTCGCCGGCCGCCGTCACGAAGAGCAGCGCGTCGTCGAACTCCACCATCGTCTGCCGCGCCCTGCCCGCCCGGAAGTGCCGGCCCGAGCCCCTGGCGAGGCTGTGCAGACCGGAGGAGACGGCCGCCAGGTGCTCGGCGTCCTCGCGCACGAGCCCGCTGCTCGCGCCCGTCACCAGACCGTCGTTCGACAGCACCAGCGCGTGCCGTATGTATCCGACCCGCTGGGTCAGGTCGTCCAGGAGCCAGTCCAGTCCCTTGTCCAATGCCATCAGTGATCCTCCCCCTAGCCGGTACGTCCCCTTGGGCGGACCCTGTTGGTCCGCACGGCCCTCGTGGTCCGTACCGTCGTCGTCCGCGTATCGCCGCAAGCCTTACGCACTGTCGTGGACAGGGCAAGCACCGCACCACGCCCGCGCGTGCCGCAGGATGGGGCCATGACGAGAATGACCGAGGAACAGTGGCGGACTTTCGTGTCCGAGGGGACCCGTACGGGCAAGCTGGCGACGGTGCGCGACGACGGCAGTCCGCACGTCGTCCCCGTCTGGTTCCTGCTCGACGGCGACGACTTGGTGTTCAACACGGGCAAGGACACGGTGAAGGGACGCAACCTCGCCCGCGACGGCCGGGTGTCCCTCTGCATCGACGACGACACCCCGCCCTTCGCCTATGTGTCGATCCGCGGTCGGGCCGAACTCAGCGAGGACCCGGTCGAGTTGCTTCACTGGGCCACCCGGATCGGCGGCCGGTACATGGGGGCGGACCGGGCGGAGGAGTTCGGGGAGCGCAACGCGGTCCCCGGCGAACTCCTCGTCCGGGTGCGGATCGAGAAGGTGATCGCCGAGGCCGGCATCGCCGACTGAGGTCCCGCCCCGCCGCCCCAGGACGCCCTCGCCCCCCGTGCACCTCAGCCGACGGTGTTCAGGAGCCGGGCGGTGAGCATCCGCCCCGCGTACTCGACCAGCCGGATGAGCACCTCCTTCCCCGAATCGCGGTCGCGCGCGTCGCACAGGACGACGGGCGTGCCGCGGTCCAGGTCGAGCGCCCGGGACACGTCGTGCGCCCCGTACGTACGCGCGCCCGTGAAGCAGTTGACGGCGACCACGAACGGGATCTTCCGGTGCTCGAAGTAGTCGACCGCCGGAAAGCAGTCCTCCAGGCGCCGCGTGTCGGCGAGGACGACGGCTCCCAGGGCGCCCTGCGAGAGCTCGTCCCACAGGAACCAGAACCGGTCCTGCCCGGGCGTGCCGAAGAGGTAGAGGGAGAGCCCGGAGCGGATCGTGATGCGGCCGAAGTCCATGGCGACGGTCGTGGTGGTCTTCTGGTCGACGCCCCCCGTGTCGTCGACCAGTTCGCCGGCCCTGCTGAGCTGTTCCTCGGTCCGCAGGGGCCGGATCTCGCTGACCGCGCCGACGAGGGTGGTCTTGCCCACGCCGAATCCGCCGGCGACCAGGATCTTCAGGGCGAGGGCGGTGTCCGCGCCGTCCTCGGCGCCGGTGCTCTCAGAGCGCTCGTAGGCCATCGATTACTTCCCTCAGGATTCTTTCGTCGGGGAGCTGTGCGGGGGGTACGGGCCGGCTGACGCGCACGAAGCCCGATTCGAGGAGATCGCCGAGGAGGACCCGGACGACGCCGACGGGCAGGTCGGCGTCCGCGGCGAGTTCGGCGACCGACTGGGTCTCGGCCCTGCACAGGGTGAGCAGGGACCGGTGCTCGGGGCCGAGGAGCGCTTCCTCGGCCGGTCCGGGCGGCTCGTCGTCCACGACGACGAGTGCGATGAGGTCGAACCGTACGTTGCTGGGGCCCGGCTTGGTCCGTCCGCCGGTCATCGCGTACGGGCGTACGAGCGGTCCTGCGTCGGCGTCGTACCACTGACTGCCCGGCACGGTCGGGTCGGCGCCGGTGCTGTCGTCGTTCATGGGCTTCTCCGGGTCAGCCGACGGCCGGCGGGGTCACCGTGAGGCGCGGCGGGGTGTGCAGGTGCTCGCCGACGCGCTTCACGAGGCGGGCCATCTCGTAGGCGATGAGGCCGATGTCGGCGCTCGCGGAGCTGAGGACGGCGAGGCAGGAGCCGTCCCCCGCCGCGGCGACGAAGAGGAAGCCGTCGTCCATCTCGACCATGGTCTGGCGGACTCCGCCGGTGTGGAACTGGCGTCCGGCGCCCTTGGCGAGGCTGTTGAAGCCGGAGGCGATGGCGGCCAGGTGCTCGGCGTCCTCACGGCTGAGTCCGTTGGAGGCGCCCACGGCGAGTCCGTCGTTCGAGAGCACCACGGTGTGGCGGACCTCGCGGACGCGCATGACGAGGTCGTCGAGGAGCCAGTCCAGTTCGCCGGACCGGTGGTGCGAGATCCGCTCGTGGTCGATCATGCGTCGTCTCCTTCGGAGCGAGGGTCGAGGGGGGCGGTGCCGTGGCCGGGGTCCTGGCCCGTGTCGGTGGCGAAGCCCGTACCGAGGGGTCGTCTGGCGCCAGGGACGGCGCCACCGCCCCGCTGCCAGCCGTCCCGGTACGCCGCCATGCGGTCCCGGACCTGTTCCGGGGTCCGTGCGCCGGTGCCGGGTGCGACCGGTACGGACACCGGCTGCGGGGCCGGTGCCTCACGCAGCTGCGGAACGAGACTCGCCTGCCGTACGCGACGGGGCAGTTCGCCGTCGGAGGCCGCGGAGGCATCGTGCCCGGGCGCCCCTTCGCCGGTCGGTGTGGCCGGCGGCCGCTCCCGGGAGGGCGGCGGGACGAGCGGTGGTACGGAGGGGCCGCGGCGGCGCAGTTCGGTGACGCCCGCGGGTGCCGGAGCCGGGCCGGGGCCGGGCTCCGGCCGCGCCCCGAGCGCGGGCACGGCGGTCGGGCGCGCCAACGGCTGCGGGCGGGCGCCCGTCGGGGGCTGCGGAGGGTTCGACGGGCGGGATCCGTCCGTCGGCTGGGGCAGGCTCCCGGCCCGTACGCCGGGCGACGGCGGCGGGGCAGGGCGTCCGGTGGCGACGGGCGAGGCCGGATTCCCAGAAAGCGCAGGGGGGATCGGGGCAGCCGGGGCCGATTGCGGTGCCTGGGGCCGGCCGAAGCGGCGGGCCTCGGCGCGGTGCGCCTCCTCACGTTCCCGCGCGGCGCGCGCGTTGTCGGTGTGCGGGGCCTGACCGGTCCTGCCGTCGACGACCGGACCGCCCGGGAGGTGCGCAGGGGGGTTCCCCGCGCGCGGGGTTCCGGCGTGAGGGGTGTCGGTTGCGCTCGCCGACGCGCCGCGGCCGGGCGGCAGGGCGCCCTGGAGGAGGTCGGTCGGGAGCAGGACGACGGCGGTCGTGCCGCCGTAGGGCGAGGTCCGCAGATGGACCTTGATGTCGTGGCGGGAGGAGAGGCGGCTGACCACGAAGAGGCCGAGCCGGTCGCTGTCGAAGAGGTCGAGGGCCTCCGACTGGGCGATGCGGGCGTTCGCCTCGGCAAGGGTGTCCTTGCCCATGCCGAGCCCCCGGTCCTCGATCTCCAGGGCGTAGCCGTTGCCGACGGGTTCGCCGCTGACCCGCACCTTGGTGTGGGGCGGGGAGAACTGGGCGGCGTTCTCGATGAGTTCGGCGAGCAGGTGGGTGAGGTCGGCGACGGCACCGCCGACCACGGCCGTCTCGGGAAGCCGCCGGACCTCCACGCGCGCGTAGTCCTCGATTTCGGAGACGGCGGCGCGGACGACGTTGGTGAGGGGGACGGGCATGCGCCAGGCGCGGCCGGGGGCGGCTCCGGAGAGGATGATCAGGCTCTCGGCGTGGCGTCGCATGCGGGTGGTGAGGTGGTCGAGCCGGAACAGGTCGCCGAGTTCGTTGGGGTCGTCGGCGCGCCGTTCCATGCTGTCCAGGAGGTTGAGCTGGCGGTGGACGAGGACCTGGCTGCGGCGGGCGAGGTTGACGAAGACGCCTGAGATGCCGCTGGCGAGTTCGGCGCGTTCGACGGCCGCGGAGAGCGCCGCACGGTGGACGGTGGTGAGAGCCTCGCCGACCTGGCCGATCTCGTCCTGGGAGACGGGCCCGGGCGGGGCCTCGGCCTGGACGTCGATCTCCTCGCCCGCGCGGAGCCGACGCATGGCCGCGGGGAGTTTGCGGCGTGCGATGCCCAGGGCGGTGTTGCGGAGGCTGACGAGCTCGACGACGAGGCCGCGGCCGATGCGTACGGAGATGACGAGCGAGGCGGCGACGGCGGCGAGGCCGAGTACGACCGCCGCGCCGCCCGCGGTGAGGGCACCGCCGGCGAAGGGGTCGGCGCGGTCGGCCGCCGCGCCGCGCGCGTCGTTCTCGATCGCGGTGAGTCCGCCCCGTACGGCCGCGAGGGTGGCGTCCCACTCGGCGGACGTGACGGCCTGGGCCGCGGGGCGGCCCGGGCTCGCGGCGCCGACCCGCTCCTCGGCCCGGGTGAGCCGGGTCTGCTCGTCGCCGGCGGCGAGCCGGGCCCACGCGGCGCGTGCGGCGGCGGGCAGGTCGGCGGAGGCCGAGGCGGTGAGGGCACGCCGGGTCTCGACGGCGCCGGTGAAGGCGCGGAGCCGGTCCGCGGTGAGCCGGCCGGTGAGGTGGGCGGAGGTGAGGACGGCGTCCTCACGGGACAGCATCTCGCCGGCCCGGCCGAATTCGAGGAGTACGCGCGCGTCGGACCCCTGCTCGGCGTCCTGTATGCCGCTGAGGGCGCCGCCGACGGCGAAGGCGGCGGAGATGGTGTCCGTGTACGCCGTGTAGACCTGGTCCCAGTCGGCACGCCCGTCGGCCGCGGCGGTACGGAGCCGGGCGAGGCCCTCGACCTTGCCGACGAAGACGCTCACCCGGTCGGCGACCTCGCCGGGCAGGTCTCCGGTGTCGCCGACGGTGTGGCTGCCGTCCAGGCGGAGCCGGTCGACGGCCTCGTCCGTACGGCGGACGCGGTCCTTGAGCTCGGCGGCCCGGGTGGATCCGGGCGCCGCGACCTGCCGTACGGCGGCGCGCCGTTCGGCCTGGAGTGCGGCGAGGGCGGCCGTGACGGGCTCGCGGATCTCGGCGTCGACGCGCTGGAGCTGGCGGAGGCGGGCCACGTCCTGCGCGGTGCTGACGGTGGCGAAGCCCCAGAGGGCGAGGAGGGAGACGACCGGGACCATCAGGAGCGAGACGATCTTGGCGCGAACCGTACGCGGCCGCAGCCCCTGGAAGGAAGGACGGCCACGTGGCGCGTCGGACCCGTGCGGTCCTGCGGAGTCCTGGGGGCGCCCGGAGGTCCGGGCGGCGGTGCCGCCGTCTCGTGCCACGAAGGGGCCGGCGGGGTGGGCGGCGGAGTCGGCCTCGCCGGCCACGAACGGGCCGGCGGGGTGGGCAGCAGTGCCGTCCTCGCCGGCCACGAACGGGCCCGCCGGGTGGCCTGCACTTCCCGGCACCTGGGTGCCCGCGGCGCCCGTCCGGCGCGCCGTCGCAGAGGCCTCGGGGGTTCGTTCCCCCGGCTCGTCGGCGGGCGGGCCTGCGTGTGCGCGCCGCCCGCGCGCGGCCGCCGGTGGCGGCGTGGCCGCCTCGGCGTCCTTGTTCTTGCGGGGAGTTCGCATGGCCTCCTCGTTCCGGCTGCGACTGTCTCTGGTGCGGTGTGGCCTGGTGTGCTCAGGGGTGTCGGGTCAAGCGGGTCAGGGTCGGCGCGTCCCGGCAGGGTCGGCTCGCGACGGCCAGGGGCGGCGCGTGACGGTCAGGTCGTGGGTGTGCGGGCCGCCTCCGGGGTGCGGAAGCCGGGTGGCGCGACGTCCACCGCGCGTTCGTCCGGTTCCGTGAGGCGTCCGGCGGAGGCGTACGCGGCGCGTTCCCTGGCCGTCGGGGAGAGGGCGACGAAGGCGGAGGTGATGAAGAGGTACGAGCCGAGGCCGACGGCGAGCGGGAAGATGAACTGCATGACCGTGGCTCCCGGGAGGGTGGCCCCTGAGGGGACGACCTCGACCCGCACCGCGAACATGCCGGTGTAGTGCATGCTGCTGACGGCCGCTCCCATCACGAGCGAGGCGACGGCCACGGCGGCGGGCGCGTGGATGTTGAGCGCCGCCCAGAGCGCGGCCGTGGCGGCGACGACGGCGATCAGCACCGACAGGCCGACGAGCAGCGGGTCGTACCGCACCTGGCCGTGGAGCCGGAGCGCGGCCATCCCCATGTAGTGCATGCTCGCCACGCCGATGCCCGTGGTCAGCCCGCCGATCAGGAGGGAGCGGACCCGGTCGCGTCCGTAGCCGACGGCGAAGACCCCGACGCCGACGACGGCCATCGCGATGAGGAGGCTGAGGATGGTGAGCGGCACGTCGTAGCGGATGTCGGTGCCCGTCACTCCGAATCCGAGCATCGCCACGAAGTGCATCGTCCAGATGCCGGTGCCGATCGCGGAGGCTGCGGTGAGGAGCCAGTTGCGCCGTGACCTGCCGGTCGCGTCGAGCGCTCGTACGGTGCAGCGCAGCCCGAGGGCGGCGCCGATGCAGGCCATCGCGTACGACAGCACGGGTGTCAGCCAGCCGAAGGTGGCGTGGTCCAGGTGTCCCATGGCTCAGGGACGCTAGTGCGCACCGGGGGGCGCACAGGGGGCGCATTTCGAAAGCTGCTGGAATATGACAGAGAGATGGTCCCGAACGATCAGGCCGAGCTCGAACGTGCACACAGAACGTTCACCCCTCCGTGTGCGGAAGGGTGCGAGATCATGAGCACATGAGCGATGACCCCACGCATGTACGAGAGTTCTTCGGCGCCCGCGCCGCCGACTGGGACAGCCGGTTCCCCGACGACGGCCCCGCGTACGCCGCGGCCGTGGACGAACTCGGACTCCGCCCCGGCGACGCCGTGCTGGACGCCGGCTGCGGCACCGGCCGCGCGCTCCCGCCGCTCCGTGCCGCCGTCGGCCCCTCCGGCACGGTACTCGGGGCCGACCTCACCCCCGAAATGATCGAACGGGCCGTCAGCGCCGGACGCGGCGGCGAGTCCGGCGGGACGCTGCTGCTCGCCGACGTCGGCCGGCTGCCGGTGCGCGACGGGGCACTCGACGCCGTCTTCGGGGCGGGGCTCATCTCGCATCTCGCGGAGCCCGTCGCCGATCTGCGGGAACTCGCCAGGGTCGTACGGCCCGGGGGCAGGCTCGCGCTGTTCCACCCGATCGGGCGAGCCGCCCTCGCGGCCCGCCACGGCCGGCAGATCACACCGGACGACCTGCGCGCCGAGCCCCGGCTGCGCCCCGTGCTCGCCGAGGCCGGCTGGCGACTCGTCAGCTATGTCGATGAGGACGCCCGCTATCTGGCTCTCGCCGTCCGCGAGGACTGAGCCGGGCCGCGGGGCCCGATGCGGCAGAGTCGGGGCAGGGTCGGCGGAGCCGTCGCGGAGGCTGTCGCGGATGCCAACGCACCCTTCTTTACCGGCACTTCACTGTCTACCGTAGAAACGCCGGGCAGTCGTGCCCGGGAAAGGCGGCGGGCCGTGGCACGAGTACCGGAAAGACTGCGCAGACTCCTCCCCTCCGGCCGGAAGGCGCCCGAAGCCGCCGCGCCGGCTCCACCGCGCCCCCGACAGGGACACAACCTCTTCGAGGCCGCCGCCGAGTACGTGGCGGCCTGTGCCGAGGACGACCTGGCCCGGGCTGAGGAGGCGGCGAGCCGGGTCTCCCCCGGCATGCTCTCCTTCGGCGTGAACGAACTGGCCTGCCGGGCGCTGATCACCCTCGCCAGGGAACGGAACGAGTCCCCCCGCACCGTCGCCCGCTCGCTCCTCGGTCTGCGGGACGCATCAGGAGCACGGCGGGCCGGCGACGCATGACGGGCCCGGCCCCGGCGGGTCGAGGTTCGCTGGTGGAGACCCTCGACGCGCGGGTTACCCACTGGTTAAGGTGCGCCGACGACCAGATGGGGAGGAAGCCGTGGCTGGGACGGACCCGATCGCCGAGGCCGACGCCGACGCGCTCCTAGTGCTGACCGCGGCGCTGCTGACGCCCGCGCGATTCCCGAGCGTGCTCGGCGACGACTACCCGGCGGCCTGCGCCGCGCTCGGCCTTCAGCCGTACGCCGAGGGGTACGGGCTCGTGTTCGGCCAGGACGGGCACGGGGCCCGCTGGACGGTCGTCGTCGACGACGTGTCCCTCGTCGCCGTGGCCATCTCCTCCTGGGACTGCGGCATGGCGTACGAC
>NZ_JBSHDU010000002.1:0-29135 GCF_053616475.1 Streptomyces sp. NPDC055815
TCAGGGTGACGACGCTGCCGGTGCGGCCGTGGGCGACCATCTCGGCCACGATCTTGAAGGCGCTCCACAGGCCGGTCCCGGTGGAGCCGCCGGCCGTGCGGCCGATCGCGGTCTCCAGGGCGCGGACGGCGGCGACGCTCGCCGCGTCGGGGACCTTCATCATGCGGTCGACGGCGCCGGGCACGAAGCTGGGCTCCATGCGGGGCCGGCCGATGCCCTCGATGCGCGAACCGCAGTCGGCGGTGGCGTGCGGGTCGTGGTGCGTCCAGCCGTCGAAGAAACAGGAGTTCTCGGGGTCGGCGACACAGATCCGGGTGTCGTGCTGCATGTAGTGGACGTAGCGGGCGATCGTCGCCGACGTACCGCCGGTGCCGGCGGTGGCGACGATCCAGGCGGGCTCCGGGTACCGCTCCAGCCTCAGCTGCTGGTACATCGATTCGGCGATGTTGTTGTTGCCGCGCCAGTCGGTGGCCCGCTCCGCGTAGGTGAACTGGTCCATGTAGTGGCCGCCGGTGCGCTCGGCGAGGGCCGCGGCCTCCTCGTACATCGTGCGCGAGTCGTCGACGAAGTGGCACTGCCCGCCGTGGAACTCGATGAGCCGGCACTTCTCGGGGCTGGTCGTGCGGGGCATGACGGCGATGAAGGGGACGCCGATGAGCTTCGCGAAGTACGCCTCGGAGACGGCGGTCGAGCCGCTGGACGCCTCGATGACGGGCTTTCCGGGGCGGATCCAGCCGTTGCAGAGCCCGTACAGGAACAGGGAGCGGGCGAGGCGGTGCTTGAGGCTGCCGGTGGGGTGCGTCGACTCGTCCTTGAGGTAGAGGTCGATGCCCCACTGCTCGGGGAGGGGGAAGCGCAGCAGGTGGGTGTCGGCGGAGCGGTTGGCGTCGGCCTGGACCTTGCGCACGGCCTCCTTCAGCCAGGACCGGTACGTCGCGTCGCTGCGGTCGACGTCGACGGTGACCGCCGCCGCGGCCGCAGTCTCGTGGGTGGTGCTCATCCGTCGCTCTCCTCGTGTCGCCTCGCGGGTCCCCCAGCACCGACAATACCGCTCTCACCTGGGCAAACGTTCCCTTTGACGATCCATAGGCCTGCCTTGTGGAAGCCCTTCCGCAGGGCTACTGGTGCGGGCGGCGAGGGCCCGGCACACTGGGTACGGCAACCGGGTGAAAGGGGCGGATCGGCATGGCGGAGCCCGAGTTCAGCGCCAGGGGTGTACGGATCGCACGCTGGCCGCGCTCGTTGACGCGCGCGGGCGAGGTGCGGATCGAGGACGGCCGCCTCGCGCTCCTCACGAGTTACGGCAGCGAGATCGACAGTGCGCCGGTCTCGGCGGTACGGGCGGGGCGGCCGTGGTTCGCGAAGGCGGACGAGACGGTGGCGACCGTGAACGGCACCCGGTACCGGCTGACCCTGCACTCCGACGGCGACCGCGAGCGCGGCCGTGACGGCGGGGACGCGGCGGCGTCGGGGCGGTTCCTCGCCGCGCTGAAGCGGGCCGCGGGACGGTCCTGAGCTGCGACGGCTCGCGGCGAGTTGCGGGGCGGTCACGGCTGGTCCAGGCTGGAACCCACCTCACTGAGGGTTCAGCGGTGGTGACGCTGCGATCAGGTCACCGCCCCTTCTGTACCGCATGACAGATCCGAATCTTCGTCTTCTTCCGGACCACTTCGGGGAGTCGCAGCCGTGATCAGCGAGCCGAGCAGGTACTACGCGGTGGAGCTTCAGGCCCTGCCGTCGCGGATCGGACAGATCCGCCGCATCATCTCCGCCCATCTCCGACATTGGCAGCTGGACGCCTTGATCGACCAGGCCGTCCTCGGCGTGACGGAACTTCTGACGAACGTGCACCGCCACGCCCAGCCGGACAAGCACTGCACGGTCGAGCTCGAGCTGCTGCTCGACCGGCTCACCGTCTCCGTCCGGGACCACGATCCCCGCCTCCCCGAGGTCTGCCACGTGGACGTCCTCGACACGGTCGACGACCTCGACGCGCTCGCGACCTCCGGCCGGGGGCTCGCCATCGTCGGCGCGGTCAGCGAGAGCTGGGGCATCCGGCCGTGCGGCGTCGACGGCAAGGTCGTGTGGTTCACCCTCACGGCGCCGCCCGTCGGCGACCCGGTCGAGGAGTGCGCGCGCGCCGTGTACGGCGTCAGGATCGAGGCCCCGTTCGCGGGCGTCGGCTACAGCCGGCTCCCCGGTGTGCCGCTCAGTTCCCCGGCCGAACCGGTACCGGCCCCGTCGGTCGCCCGCCCGGTCCTGGCGGGCCGAGCGGGCTGACGGGTCTACGGGTCTGCGGGGTCCGGGCCGTCACTCCGTCGCGATCGCCCTGAGGACCTCCAGGCGGGCGGCCCGCCTGGCCGGCCTCCAGGCCGCCGCCGCCCCCGCCACCAGACCGACCAGGGCCACGACCGCGAGCCGCGCCGCGGGTACGGCGAACGCGAAGGCGCTGTCGCCCGAGGCGCGGACGAGGACCCAGCCGAGGAAGCCGCCGAGGAGGAGCCCGCCGACCGTCCCGAACGCGGCGACCAGGACGGACTCCCAGCGGACCATGGCCCGCAGCTGGGCCCGGGTCTGGCCGACGGCCCGCAACAGGCCCAGTTCCCGCGTCCGTTCGTGGACGGAGAGCGTCAGCGTGTTCGCGATGCCGAGCAGTGCGATCAGGACCGCGAGCGCGAGGAGCGCGTAGACGAGGGTGAGCATCATGTCGATGCCGCTCGCCGAGGCCTCCGCGTACTCCTCCCGGGTCTGCACCTCCGGATGGCCGTACCGGTCGGCGACCTCCGTCACGGCCGCCTTGCCCTCCTCGGCGCCGACACCCTCCGCGAAGGAGACGGCGACCAGCCGGTCGGCGTCCTGGGTGCGGTGCGGGGCCCAGGCCTCCCGGGTGACGAGGTAGTCGCCCGCGAGGTCGGCCCGTTCGTACACCGCGCGGACCGTGAAGGTGTGCCGGCTGCCGTCGGTGAACGTCAGGACGGCGGTCCGCCCGGGCGCCAGACCGGAGTCGGCGGCCTCGTCGGCGGCGACGGCCAGCCCGTCCGTACCGAGTCCGCTCAGGGAGCCCCGTACCTCCCCGAGATCCAGGGTGCGGGCGAGCGCGGCCGGGTCGGTGACCGTGAGCGCGCTGCCCCGGCCGTCGACCTCCGCGACGCCGCGCCCCAGGCCCACGGCCGTGTCGACCTCGGGCAGGGCGGCGACCGCCGGGGCGAGGCGCGGGCTGAGCCCGCTGCCGCCCGCGCCGAACGAGGGCGCGCCGATGGCCACGTCCCCGGCGAAGGAGCGGTCGACGGTCCGGTCCATGGTCGCCTTGAGGGAGGCGCCGAAGACCGTGAAGAGGGTGACGACGGCGACCCCGATCATCAGGGCCGTGGCCGTCGCCGCCGTACGCGCCGGGCTGCGCAGGGCGTTGCGGCGGGCGAGCCCCCGGTTGACCCCGCGCAGCGGGCGGCCGAGCACCCGTACGGCGAGCGAGGCGGCGGGCGGTCCGAGGACCACGAACGCGGCGAGGGCCAGCGCCGCCCCGGTCGCGGCGAGCCACAGCGAGGGGGTGCCGAGGACACCGGCGAGGACCGTGGCGACGGCGGTGGCGAGCAGGGCGCCGCCGGTCAGCGCGCGGCGGCGTGAGGTGCCCGAGGCGTCGAGGTCCGTCTCGCGGAGCGCGGCGAGCGGGGCGGTGCGCCCGGCCCGTACCGCGGGCAGGAGCGCCGAGCCGGCGCAGACCGCGAGCCCGATGCCGAGCGGCAGGAGGAGGGAGGTGCCGGAGACGATCAGGTCGCCCTCGGGGAACGGGAAGCCGATCGCGGGGAACAGCGCCTGGAGTCCGGCGGCCACGCCGATCCCGGCGAGGAGCCCGGCGAGGGAGGCGAGCAGTCCGACGGCGAGGGCCTCGGCGAGGGTGCCGGTGACGACCTGCCGGCGGGCGGCGCCGATCGCGCGGAGCAGGGCGTTCTCCCGGGTCCGCTGGGCGACGAGGACGGCGAACGTGTTGTGGATGGTGAAGACGGAGACGAGGACGGCGACCCCGCTGAACACGAGGAGGAAGGTGGTGAAGAGGTCGAGGAAGCGGCCGGAGATCATCTCGGTGTTCTCCTCGGCGGCCTGCTGTCCGGTGATCGCCTCGACGCCGTCGGGCAGGGCCGGGGTCAGCGCCGCGACCAGCTCCTGCTGGGAGACGCCGGGTCCGGCGCGTACGGCGATGCTCGTCGCCTCCCCCGGGCGCGCCGTCAGGTACTCCTCGGCGTCGGCGCGGGTGAGACCGGTCCAGGTGACCTGCCCCATGCCGTCCGCGCCGCCGAAGGTGGCCAGGCCGACGACGGTGATCCTCACCGGGTCGGGGGTGCGCAGGACGGTGGTGTCGCCGAGGGCGAGACCGGCCGTCTTCGCCGCGCCCCGGTTGAGGACGGCCTCGCCGGGGGCGCCGGGCTCGCGGCCTTCCGCGAGGCGGTACGGGTTGAGGGCCGGGTCCGCGATCCAGTTGCCGGCGAGGGTGGGCGGGCCCTTGCCGCCGACGGGGCTGCCGTCGGCGGAGAGGAGCTGGCCCGCGCCCTCGATCCGGGGCGCGGCGGCGGCGACCCCGGGCACCCGGGCGAGGCGCTCGGCGAGGTCCGCGTCGACGGGGCCGCGGGTGCCCTGGGCCTCACCGGCGGCGGTCACGGTGACGGAGCTGCGGACGATGGCGTCCGTGCCCCGGGTGGCGCTCGTGAACATCGAGTCGAAGCTCGCGCGGAGGGTGTCGCCCATGACGAGGGTGCCGGTGAGGAAGGCGACGCCGAGGAGGACGGCGGCGAAGGTGCCGAGGAAGCGGCGCCGGTGCGCGCGGAGTGAGGAGCGGGCGAGTCGGAGGGTGGCGGGGGTGTTCATGGCGCGCCTCCGTGGACCGTCGTGACGCCCGTGTCGAAGGCCTTCATCCGGTCGAGGACGAGCTCGGCCGTGGGGCCGGTCATGCGGTCGACCAGCCGGCCGTCCGCGAGGAAGATCACCTCGTCGGCGTGGGCGGCGGCGACCGGGTCGTGGGTGACCATGACGACCGTACGACCGGTGTCGCGGACCGTGCGGCCGAGCAGGCGGAGGACCTCCTCGCCGGAGCGGGAGTCGAGGTTGCCGGTGGGTTCGTCGGCGAAGACGACGTCGGGGTCGCCGGCGAAGGCCCGGGCGACGGCGACGCGTTGCTGCTGTCCGCCGGAGAGTTCGCTCGGCCGGTGGTGGAGCCGGTCGCGCAGACCGACGGTGTCGACGAGCCGGTCGAAGCGCTCCCGGTCGACGGGGTGTCCGGCGAGGTCGAGCGGGAGGGTGATGTTCTCGGCGACCGTGAGGGTCGGCAGCAGGTTGAAGGCCTGGAAGACGAAGCCGATCCGGTCGCGGCGCAGCAGGGTCAGGCGCCGGTCGTCGAGCGTGGACAGGTCGGTGTCGCCGACGAGGGCGGCGCCGGAGGTGAGGGTGTCGAGTCCGGCGGCGCAGTGCATCAGGGTGGACTTGCCGGAGCCGGAGGGGCCCATGACGGCGGTGAAGCGGCCGGCGGGGAAGTCGACGCTCACCCCGTCCAGGGCCCTGACCTCGGTGTCGCCGCGCCCGTAGACCTTGACGGCGTCGACGACGCGGGCGGCGGGGAGCGGGGCGGGGGTGGTCATGTCCGGCGCCCCTTGGGGTTCGCGGCCCGGCCGAACTGCTCCTCCAGGACGCTCAGGCGCCGCCAGTACTCGTCCTCGTCGATCTCGCCGGCCGCGAAGCGGTGGCCGAGCAGGGAGAGGGGCGAGTTCTCGTCGGGCCCGGGGGCACTCCACGGGCGGCCGCGGCGCCACCCGGCCCGGCGGGCGACGGTGACGATCCCGATGACGACCGCTGCCCAGACGAGGGGGAAGAAGAGGATCCACGGGCCGGGGCCCGCGTGGGCGAGTGTGTTCATGAGGGTTCAGCTCCTCGGTGTGTTGTCCGTGGTTCGAGGCTCCCTCCGTGAGGGGGTCCGGGTCGTCGTACGGGCAGCGGCTCCTGGCGTACGACGGGGGGAGTACGTCTCCGGCCGGAAGCTCCTTCCCCTCTGTACCTACTGGTATGTACAGTGCCGTCATGAGCACGAACACGTCCGAGCGGCTGATCGAGGCGACCCGCGAGCTGCTGTGGGAGCGCGGCTACGTCGGCACCAGCCCCAAGGCCGTCCAGCAGGCGGCGGGCGCGGGCCAGGGCAGCATGTACCACCACTTCGTCGGCAAGCAGGACCTGGCGCTCGCCGCGATCCGGCGCTCGGCCGAGGAGCTGGGCGCGGCGGCCGAGGCGGTCCTGGGCGGCACGGGTTCGGCGTACGCCCGCGTCGAGGCGTACCTGCTGCGCGAGCGCGACGTCCTGCGCGGCTGCCCGGTGGGGCGGCTGACCATGGACCCGGAGGTCATCGCCGACCCGGAGCTGCGCGCGCCCGTCGAGGAGGTGCTCGGCCGGGTGCGCGCCCGGCTCGCCGAGGTCGTCCAGGAGGGCCTGGAATGCGGCGAGTTGAGCGGCGGTCTCGATCCGGAGGAGATCGCGGCGACGATCCTCGCGACCGTACAGGGCGGGTACGTGCTCGCCCGCGCGACGGGTTCGCGCGCGCCCTTCGACACCGCCGTACGCGGTCTGCTCGCCCTGCTCGCCGGCTGACCCCCTCCCGGAGAATCGGAGTCCTTCCCGTGCACGCGATGCAGTACGAGATCACCCTGCCCGCCGACTACGACATGGAGATCATCCGCAAGCGGGTGGCGACCAGGGGCCATCTGCTCGACGCCTTCCCCGGGCTCGGCCTGAAGGCGTACCTGATCCGGGAGCGGGAGGCCGGCTCTCCCGTGAACCAGTACGCGCCGTTCTATCTGTGGGCCTCCCCCGAGGGCATGAACTCCTTCCTCTGGGGGCCCGGATTCCAGGGCATCGTCGACGACTTCGGCCGGCCGGTGGTGCAGCACTGGACGGGCCTGTCGTACGAGGAGGGGCCGGCGGCCGCGTCGGCGCCGGGTGCCGCGACGCGCCGCAGGACCCCGCTCGGAGAGGGGGTCCCGCCGGGCGAGGCCGTGGCGGACGCGGTGGCCCGGCACGCGCTCGAGGCGCGGCGGGACGGGGTGGTGGCCTCCGCCCTCGCGGTGGACCCGCGCCACTGGGAGCTGCTCGCCTTCACCCTGTGGGCGGGCGAGGAAGCGCCCGCCGACGAGGGCGAGCGCTTCCAGGTGCTGCGTCTGTCGGCGCCGGGGCGAGCGGAGCTCGGCGCCGGGCGGCAGTGGTGAGGCGGTCGTCCTACGCCACGGCGACGAGGGTGAGGTACGCGATGCCGAGGACGCCCCGGTAGCCCTTCAGCCAGCTGGAGCGCTGGCGGTCGACGCGCTCGCGCGTCTCGGCGGCGAGCGGGTGGTCGGGGTTCGCGGCGAGCCAGACCTCGGTGTCGTACCGGTAGCCGGACTCGAACTCCTCCCACTCCTCGGCGCTCGCCGTCTCGATCCACGCGGGCCGGAACCCGGCCTCGATGGCGAGGTCGACGAGGCCCCCGAGGGGGAAGTGATCGTCGGTGCTCGCGCCGGGCCACATCCCGGCGAGCTCCTGCTCGGTCGGCGTGCGCTCCCAGAAGCCCTCGCCGAGAACGACCCGCCCGCCGGGCCGGACGAGGCGGCGCAGTTCGCGCAGGACGGCCGCGGGGTCGTACGGCAGCTCGGGGTCGCAGAGTGCCTGGCTCGACCCGAGGCAGAGGACCGCGTCCACCGGCCCTCGGTCCGTGCCGAGCGCCGACTCCTCGACGAAGGTCACGCGGTCCGCGAGCCCGCGCTCCTCGGCGAGCGCCCGACCGCGGGCCAGGTCCTCGGCGTTGATGTCGATCCCGGCGCCCTTCGCGGCCGGGGCCGCCTCAAGGACGCGCAGGAGCAACTCGCCCCAGCCGCAGCCGATGTCGAGCACATCGGCGGGCGCGGTGGCCGCGAGCCGCTCGATCATGCGGGCGGCGCGGGACTCGGAGAGGGGTCCGTGGAAGGTGAGGCTGCCGAGGCGCGGGGGGAGTTCGGCCGCGGAATCAGAAGTGATCATGAAGACGAACAGTACGGCGTCCCGTCAACCGCGCGCACCCGGTTTCCCACAGAGGCTCCAGGCCCCTTGTCAGGCCCGGACCTGCGCCCGCTCCAAGCCCCCTGTCAGGCGCTCTCCTTCGCCAGTGCCTCGCGCACCGCCGGGACGATCTCACCGCCCCAGCGGGCCAGCGCGTCGACGTCCTGCGCGCCGCCGCCCGGCGAGAACAGGATGAACCCCGAGGCGTCGTGGTCCAGCACCGCTCCGGTCAGTTCCTCCACCCACTGCTCGGCCGAACCCCCGATCCAGCGCCCTTCCGCGTCCCGCGTGGCCGCCAGGGGCCGGTCCGTGATGCGGCCCGGGAGGTTGTAGACCGTCCGGATCTCCCGCGGGTCGCGCCCCACCGACTCCGCCGCCTCGTCGATGACCGGCCGCGACGTCCGGTACCGCTCGCTCAGCCAGTCCGCCGCGTGGCCGGGGATCCAGCCGTCCGCCACCCTGCCGGTCGCGGCCAGGGACTTGCGGCCGTTCGAGCCGGTCCACACCGGCGGGGCCGCGACGGGCGTGGTCTCCAGGTCGCGCACCCGGTGGTGCCGGCCCTCGTACGTGACCGGCGGGCCCCCGCCCGACAGCTTCTTGATCAGGACGATGGCCTCCTCGAAGGCCTCGACGGCCTCGCCCGGCGAGAGCTTCGGCACGCCCATGTCGGCGATCCGGTCCCACAGTCCGCCCGCGCCCATGCCCAGCACGACCCTGCCGTCGCTGAGCGCCGACAGCGTCGTGACCGTCCGCGCGAGCACCGGGGCCGGGCGGGTCGGCAGGTTGGTGACGTTGGCGAAGCCCGCGATCCGCGTCGTACGGCCCAGGAGGAAGCCCAGGGAGGCGTACGCGTCCAGGCGCCCGCCGAGGTACGGGTGGTCCGACAACGAGAAGAGGTCCAGCCCGTCCCCGTCCGCCTGCCGTACGCGGCGCAGCAGTTCGGGGGCGTCCTCGAAGCCGCTGTGCGCGCCGAATCCGAAGACCACCTGTCGTTCGGTCATTGTCTCGTCCTTCCCCCAGGGCATGCCGAAGTTCGCACCACGAACGATATTAGTTCGTGGTACGAACCGCAACCGGGTGCCGGGGTACGGAACGTGTGCGGGGTCCTCCGTCAGGCCGCCTCGCGGCTCAGGGCCGCCAGCGGGTCGTCCAGTACGGGCTGCCAGGCCAGTTCGGCCGCGCCCACCAGACTGTTGTGGTCCAGGGTGCAGGGGAGGATCGGCACCCCGCCGCTGCGGCCCCACAGGCTGCGGTCCGCGACCACCGCGCGGAGCCGCTCGGGGTCCGCGTCCAGGAGTTCGCGGTGGAGGCCGCCGAGGATGATCCGGTCCGGGTTGAGGATGTTCACCAGGCCCGCGAGGCCCAGGCCCAGGCGGTCGATCAACTCTCCCACCGCCACCCGGACACCGGGGTCGTCGGGGCTCGTGCGGAGCAGGTCACGGGACTGCTGGAGCAGGGAGACCTCCGGGCCCGGGATCCGGCCCGCCGCCGTGAGGAACGCGAGCGGGTCCGTCTCGACGTCCAGGCAGCCGCGGCTGCCGCAGTGGCAGGGGCGGCCCTCGGGGTTCACCGTGAGGTGGCCGACCTCCAGGGCCAGGCCCGAACTGCCGGTGTGGAGGCGGCCATCGAGGACCAGTGCCCCGCCGACACCCCGGTGGCCCGTCGCCACGCAGAGCAGGTCCCGCGCGCCGCGCCCCGCGCCGTGGCGGTGCTCGGCGAGCGCGGCGAGGTTCACGTCGTTGCCGGTGAAGGCGGGGCCCTCGATGCCGGCGGCCCGTACCCGCTCGGCGAAGATCTCCCGCACCGGAGCCCCGGCCGGCCAGGCGAGGTGCAGCGGATTGAGGGCCGTCCCCTCGGGTTCGGCGACGGCGGAGGGCGCGGCGAGTCCTGCCCCCACGCAGCGGCGGCCGCTCTCCGCCAGGAGCGCGGCGCCCGCGTCGACCACGGCGCCGAGGACCTGGGCGGGGTCGGCCGAGACCGTGACGCAGCCGGGTGCCGTGGCCACGATGGTGCCGCCGAGGCCGACGAGAGCGGCGCGGAAGCCGTCCGCGTGGACCTGCGCGGCGAGCGCGACGGGGCCCTTCTCGTCGACGGCGAGGCGGTGCGAGGGGCGGCCCTGGGAGCCCGCGGCGGCGCCGGGGTTGGAGTCGACGCGGATCAGGCCGAGGGCCTCCAGCTCGGCCGCGACGGCGCCGGCCGTGGCTCGGGTGACGCCGAGTTCCGCCGTGAGGACGGCCCGGGTCGGGGCCCTGCCGGTGTGCACCAGTTCCAGCGCGGGGCCGAGCGCGTTACGCCCCCTGTCCAGCCGTGTCCGGGTCGTCGTCGCCTTGCCGTTCATGGGGGTGAGTCTCCCATGATCGGGCCCGTGGGGTGGCCCCCGGGCCGGGGTGGGCCGCGGAGGCCCGGTGCGGGAGGCACGCTTGATTGCCGCTGCCGGTCGGCCCTATCCTGAGTTTGTGCCGCTACTAAACAAAGTACGGACGGCCGTATCGGGGGGTTCCGGCGGAGACACCGCCACCCGCTCCCTGTCCCGCCTCCGCTCCGCCCTGACCCTCTTCTTCGCCCTCGACGGCTTCCTGTTCGCCGGCTGGGTCGTCCGGATCCCCGCCGTCAAGCAGCAGACCGGCGCTTCGGCCGGCGACCTCGGCCTCGCCCTCCTCGGGGTGTCCGCGGGCGCCGTGATCACGATGACGCTGACCGGCCGGCTCTGCCGTCGGTACGGCTCCCACGCCGTGACGGTCGCCACGGGCGTTCTCCTGTCCCTGTCGGTCGCCCTTCCCGCGCTCACCCGGTCCCCGCTCGCGCTCGGTCTCATCCTGCTCGTCTTCGGCGCCGCGTACGGCGGGATCAACGTCGCCATGAACAGCGCCGCCGTGGATCTCGTGGCCGCGCTGCGACGGCCCGTGATGCCGAGCTTCCACGCCGCGTTCAGCCTGGGGGGCATGCTCGGCGCGGGCCTGGGCGGGCTGCTCGCCGGGAGCCTGTCCCCGACCAGCCACCTCCTCGGCCTCACCGTGGTCGGCCTTCTCCTGACCGCTGCCGCCGGGCCCGTGCTCCTGCGGCACCCCTCCCCCGTCCTCCCCGAAACCCTTCCGGCGGCTTCCGCCTCCGGGCGCTCCGGCGGGCGCCGTACGGTGCTCGTCTTCGGTGTCATCGCGCTCTGCACGGCGTACGGAGAAGGCGCGCTGGCGGACTGGGGGGCTCTCCACCTCACCCAGGACCTCCAGGCCCATCCCGGGGTGGCCGCCGCGGGGTACTCCGTCTTCGCGCTGACCATGACCGCGGGGCGCCTCTCCGGCACCGCGCTGCTCGAACGCCTCGGCCAGACCCGCACCCTGGTCACCGGCGGTGCCGTCGCCGCCCTGGGGATGCTGCTCGGCTCGCTCGCGCCGAGCGTCTGGGCCACGCTCCTCGGCTTCGCCGTCACCGGCCTCGGCCTCGCCAACATCTTCCCCGTCGCCGTGGCCCGCGCCGGCGCGATCGCCGGCCCCGGCGGCGTGGCGACGGCCTCCACCCTCGGCTACGGCGGCATGCTCCTCGGCCCGCCCACGATCGGCTTCCTCGCCGACTGGTTCTCCCTGCCGGTGGCCCTCACGACCGTCGCCGTGCTCGCGGGCGGCGCGGCGGCCATGGGGTACGGGGCGCGCAACGCGGGTGCGAGCCAGGAGGGTTGACCCGGGGTGTCAGAATCCGCCCCATGGACACCCTGAAGACCACCGAGTACATCGAGGCGCTGGAAGCGGCCGGCCGTGGCCTCGCGGACGCGGCCGCCGAGGCCGGGCTCGACGCCGAGGTGCCGACCTGCCCGGGGTGGCGGGTCCGGGACCTCCTGCGGCACACGGCCATGGTGCACCGCTGGGCGACGGCCTTCGTGGCCGAGGCGCGCACCGCGTACCACCCGGGGGAAGGGGAGACGGCCCTGGACGGGGAGGAGTTGCTGGCCCACTTCCGCGAGGGGCACGCGCGTCTTGTCGCCGCCCTGCGCGCGGCGCCCGACACGCTGGAGTGCTGGGCCTTCCTGCCGGCGCCCTCCCCGCTGGCCTTCTGGGCCCGGCGGCAGACCCACGAGACGACCGTCCACCGCGCCGACGCCGAGTCCACCCTCCCGGGCGGGCCGGGGCCGGTGGACCCGGCGGTCGCCGCCGACGGCATCGACGAACTGTTCCGCGCCTTCCACGCGCGCGACCGCAGCCGTGTACGCACCCCGGAGCCCCGCACCCTGCGGGTGCGCGCCACGGACACGGGTGACGTCTGGACCGTCCACCTGTCGCCCACCGATCCGCCCCGGACCGAGCGGGGCGCGGATGCCGCCGCGGACACGGAGCTGAGCGGACCCGTCGACCGCCTGTACTTGACGCTGTGGAACCGGCTGCCGGTCAGCGCGGTGACGCTGACCGGCGACGAGGACCTCGCCCGGCTGTGGCGGGACACCTCGGCGATCACCTGGAGCTGACCACCGGGCGGCCTGGGCGTCGGGGCGTCAGGCCAGCTGGTACTCCAGGACGTAGGAGTGGCCGCCGTCCTCGGACCGAGTGATCTCCAGGTCACCCGTGATCCCCGCGAGGTCGCCGGAGCCCGTTCCCCGGACCACGCGGACCACCAGCTTCTCGCCGTTGCTGCCGGGCGCGCTGTGCTGGAGGACGAAGGAGCCCTTGCGGCCGTCCAGTTCGCCCGTGAAGCGCTCCACGGCGACATAGGCGACGGGGCTGCCCTCGACGTCGGCCACCGACAGCATGTTGACGGTGCTGGTCCCGGTCAGGCCGCCCTGGAAGGCCTTGGTGATCCGTACGCGGCCGAGCGGGGCACCCGGGCCTTCGTCGAGCACCTCCGGTTCGAAGGAGGTGAGGTCGAACGTTCCGCCGGTCTTCGTGCTCATGCCGTACCCCTTGCGTCCTGATCGTCGATGTCGCACAGGAGCCTTGCACGCGGCACTGACAATCCCCGGATCCTCAGGGGGTGCTGTCGAGCATTCTCGTCAGCACTTCGCGCTGGATCGGCTGCGTCTCGGCGTGGCGGGCGATGCCCTTCTCGGTGAGTTTCACCTGGACGCCGCGCCGGTCCTCGGCGCACATCCCCCGCAGGACCAGGCCGTCCTTCTCCAGGCGGGCGACGAGCCGGGACAGGGCGCTCTGGCTGAGGTGGACGCGGCCGGCGAGTTCCTGGACGCGCCAGGCGGCGGGGCCTTCCGCGGTCGCACCCTCGGCCAGGACGTCGAGGACCTCGAAGTCGCTGGCGCCGATCCCGTACGAGTGGAGCGCCCGGTCGAGCTCACAGGTCGTGCGGGCGTGCAGGGCGAGGACGTCACGCCACTCGTCCACGAGCGCGCGTTCGGACTTGTTCGCTGCCATGACGGCACGGTAGCAGAGGCCCCGGGTTTTGTTGCAAGGGAATTAAATGCACTTGCATTCAATGCATGTGCATGTACCGTCCTGTGCATGACCTCTCCGCTCACCGCCGAACGCTGGAGCCCGCGCCTCTGGGGCACGCTCCTCGTGCTCTGCGCCGCGATGTTCCTCGACGCCCTCGACGTCTCCATGGTCGGCGTCGCCCTGCCCTCGATCGCCACCGACCTCGGCCTCTCCACCGCCACCCTCCAGTGGATCGTGAGCGGCTACATCCTCGGCTACGGCGGCCTGCTGCTCCTCGGCGGCCGCGCGGCCGACCTCCTCGGCCGGCGCCGGGTCTTCCTCGTCGCCCTCGCGGTCTTCGCGCTCGCCTCCCTGCTCGGCGGGCTCGTCGACTCCGGGCCCCTGCTGATCGCGAGCCGGTTCATCAAGGGGCTCAGCGCCGCCTTCACGGCCCCCGCCGGCCTGTCGATCATCACCACGACATTCAAGGAGGGCCCGCAGCGCAACCGGGCCCTGTCCATCTACACCACCTGCGCCGCCACCGGCTTCTCCATGGGCCTCGTCCTGTCCGGACTGCTCACGGAGCTCAGCTGGCGCTGGACCATGCTGCTCCCGGCGCCCGTCGCCCTGATCGCCCTCGTCTTCGCGCTGCGCCTCATCCCGCACAGCGCCCGCGAGAACTCCTCCGGCGGCTACGACCTGCCCGGCGCCGTCACCGGCACGGCCGCGATGCTGCTGCTCGTCTTCACCGTCGTCCAGGCCCCCGAGAAGGGCTGGGCCTCCGCCCGTACGCTGCTGTCGTTCCTGGTGGTCGCCGCCCTGCTCGTCGCGTTCGTCCTGATCGAGCGGCGCAGCGCCAGTCCCCTCGTCCGGCTCGGGGTGCTGCGCTCCGGCTCGCAGGTCCGGGCCCAGCTGGGCGCGGCGGCGTTCTTCGGCTCGTACGTCGCCTTCCAGTTCATCGTGACCCAGTACATGCAGTCACTGCTCGGCTGGTCGGCGCTCCAGACCGCGCTCGCCTTCCTCCCGGCCGGCGTGCTCGTCGCGCTCTCCTCGACGAAGATCGGCGGGATCGTGGACCGGTTCGGCACGCCCCGGGTGATCGCGGTCGGCTTCACCCTCCTCGTCGTGGGCTACGCGCTCTTCCTGCGGATCTCGCTCACCCCGCAGTACGCGGCCGTGATCCTGCCGTCGATGCTGCTGCTCGGTGCGGCCTGCGCCCTGGTCTTCCCCTCGCTCAACATCCAGGCCACCAACGGAGTGGACGACGCGGAGCAAGGGATGGTGTCGGGGCTGCTCAACACCTCCATCCAGGTCGGCGGCGCGCTCTTCCTCGCCGTGACCACCGCCGTCATCACCGCGGACGGCCACGATGCCACCGCTTCCCCGCAGGCCGTCCTGGACAGCTTCCGGCCGGGGTTGGCCGTGGTCACGGTCATCGCCCTGGCGGGGCTGCTGATCACCCTGCCGGGGCTGCGGAAGGTGCGCCGGCCCGTGGAGTCGGTCGTGGTCGCGCGCTCCGCCGTCGCCGAGGACGCTGCGGACAAGGTCGCGGTCCGCGACTGAGCCCTCAGCCCAGCCAGCCGGGGCGGACCAGGCCCGACTCGTACGCCAGGACGACGAGTTGGGCCCGGTCCCGGGCACCCAGCTTCACCATCGCGCGGCTCACATGGGTCTTGGCGGTGAGCGGGCTCACGACGAGCCGGCGGGCGATCTCCTCGTTCGACAGTCCGATCCCCACGAGGGCCATCACCTCCCGCTCCCGTTCCGTCAGGGCGCCGAGCGCGGCCGTGGCCGCCGGGGCCTTGGAGCGGGCCGCGAACTCCTCGATGAGCCGGCGGGTGACGCCCGGGGAGAGCAGCGCGTCCCCGTGGACGACGGCGCGCACGGCCCGCAGCAGTTCCTCCGGCTCCGTGTCCTTGACCAGGAAGCCGGAGGCTCCGGCGCGGATCGCCTCGAAGACGTACTCGTCGAGTTCGAAGGTGGTCAGCATGACGACCCGGACCTCGCCGAGGTCCGGGTCGTCGGTGATGCGCCGGGTCGCCTCCAGGCCGTCGAGCCGGGGCATCCGGATGTCCATCAGGACGACGTCGGGGCGCAGGGCGCGGACCCGGTCCACCGCCTCGTCGCCGTCGGCGGCCTCGCCGGCCACCTCGATGTCGGGCTGGGCGTCGAGCAGCGCGCGGAACCCCGCCCGTACCAGCGACTGGTCGTCGGCGAGCAGGACACGGATCACGGGGTGCTTCCCTCCGGGCGGAGCGGGAGTACGGCATGGACGCGGAAGCCGCCGTCCGGGCGGGCGCCCGCCTCGATGGTGCCACCGAGGGCGGCGGCGCGCTCCCGCATTCCGGCGAGTCCGTTGCCGCTGCCGCCCGCTTCCGTGCCGGTGGCGGGGCCGTCGTCGTCGACGGTCAGCTCCAGGTGTCCGGGGCCGTTGCCGATCCGTACGCGGGCCGTACGGGAACCGGAGTGGCGGACCACGTTGGTGAGCGCCTCCTGCACGATACGGAAGGCGGCCAGGTCGGCGCCGGGCGGCAGGGCGGCCGGTGGGCCGCTCGTCGAGACGGTGACGGTGAGGCCCGCGGCGGCGGCCTGCTCGACGAGTTCGGAGAGCCGGTCGAGGCCGGGGGCCGGGGCGCGGGGGGCTTCGCCGGGGGTACGGAGGGTGTCGAGGACCTGTCTCACCTCGCCGAGCGCCTCCTTGCTGGCCGCCTTGATGGTGGTCAGGGCCGTGCGGGCCTGCTCCGGGTCGGAGTCCAGGAGGGCGAGGCCGACGCCCGCCTGGACGTTGATCACGGAGATCGAGTGGGCGAGCACGTCGTGGAGTTCACGGGCGATGCGGAGGCGCTCCTCGTCGGCGCGGCGCCGCTCGGCGGCGGCCCGTTCGGCCCGCTGCTGCGCCCACTGCTCGCGCCGGACCCGGACGACCTCGGAGGCGGCGAGCACCGCGACGGCGAAAGCGGCGGCCGGTAGTTCCTGACCCCAGGGCGCGGGCCCGTCGCCGGGCGGGGGCAGCCACCGGTAGAGCCAGTGCGAGAGCAGCAGGTGCCCCGCCCAGAGCAGGCCGATGGCCCACCAGGCGGCCCGCCGGTGGCCGTGGACGACGGCCGCGAAGCAGGCGACGGCGATCAGGACGAAGACCGGGCCGTACGGGTAGCCCGCCGCGAGGTAGCCCAGGGTGACGGCCGCGACGGCGAACACCACCGGCACGGGCCTGCGGTGACGGAACAGCAGCGGGACCGCCCCGAGCAGGAGCAGGGCCCGGCCGACCGCGTCGAGCGTCTCGCGGTCCGGCTGGTTCCGTGCGGCGAACCCGGTTCCCGCCATGACGAGGACGGCGATCAGCACCGTCGACGGCCAGGGCAGACCGCCGCCGCGGTCCCACCGTCGCCAGGGCGGTCCGTCGCCGCGCTCCCCTCGTTCCCAGGGGCCGCGCGGCCGCTCCTTGTGCATCCCGGCGTCCATACCGGTCACGCTAGCCGGGGCCGCCCCGCGCACACGTCAGCCCAGCGGGGTGGTCACCCGTACTCCCGCGGGAGTACGCGGCGGTGTCAGCCGCGCGGGAGGAGGCCCACGTCCTGGCCCAGGCGGCGGGCGGCCGTGGCGAAGAAGGTGTCGCGGTCCTCGACGACGCGGTGGAACTGGCCGAAGACCTCGAAGGAGACGAGGCCGAAGAGCTGCGCCCAGGCGGCGACGAGCGCGACGGCGAGGGCCGGCGGGAGGTCAGGGGCGAAGTCGGCGCTCATGCGGACGGCCTCGGGGCGCAGGGCCTCGGCGAGCGGGGGCAGGGCGACGCCCTCGCCCGTGTGGGCCCGGCGGGCGATCTCGATGAGGACGAGACCGACACGGGAGGCGGGGACGACCGTGTCCTGCGGGGCGGTGTAGCCGGGGACCGGGGAGCCGTAGATCAGGGCGTACTCGTGGGGGTGGGCGAGGGCCCAGGCGCGGACGGCCCGGCAGACGGCGGTCCAGCGGTCGAGGGGGCGCTCGGCCTCGGTCTCGGCGGCGGCCCGTTCGGCGGCGGCGCCGACGGCGTCGTAGGCGTCGACGATGAGGGCGGTGAGCAGGTCGTCGCGGCTGGGGAAGTACCGGTAGAGCGCGGAGGACACCATGCCGAGCTCACGGGCGACGGCCCGCAGGGACAGTTTGGCGGCGCCTTCGGCGGCGAGCTGGGTGCGGGCCTCGTCCTTGATGGCGGCGGTGATCTCGATGCGGGCGCGGGCGCGGGCTCCTCGAACGGTCGTCATGGAGAGCAGTGTGCCACTTTCGGAGCACTGGAACGAAACGAGAGCACTGCTCTTGCCTGTGAGCACCGAACCGTGCACACTGATCTCAAGCGAGAGCAGCGCTCACACTTTGCAGCCGTAGGAGGCCCTCATGTCCGCCCAGTCCGCTCAGCCCGCCGGCTCCTCCCCCGCCACCCACGTCATGAAGCCCGGCTGGTTCACGGTGAACGTCTTCAACCGCGCCGTCGCCTGGATGACCCGCCGCGGCATCAGCGTCTGGGGCTCCCGCGTCCTCGCCGTCCGCGGCCGCAAGAGCGGCGAATGGCGCCGCACCCCCGTCAACCTCCTGACGGTCGACGGCGCCCAGTACCTCGTCGCCCCCCGCGGCCACGTCCAGTGGACCCACAACATGCGGGCCGCCGGCGGCGGACAGCTCCACCTCGGCAAGCACGTGCAGGAGTTCACCGCCGTCGAGGTCGGCGACGACGACAAGCCCGCCCTGCTCCGCGCCTACCTCAAGCGCTGGAAGGCCGAGGTCGGCGTCTTCTTCGGCGGCGTCCGCCCCGACTCCTCCGAGCAGGAGCTCCGGGCCATCGCGCCGAAGCACCCCGTCTTCCGCATCACGACGACGGGCCCCGCCACCCCGGCGGCCTGAAGCGGCCGGGGCGGCGGAGCCCGCTCGAACGGATCGGACGGACCGGACGGTCAGGCCTCTTCCGGGGCCGTACCGAGCGGACCGGACGTCAGACCTCTTCCGGGGCCGAACCGAGCGGATCGGACCGTCAGACCTCTTCCGGGGCCGAACCGAGCGGCCCGGACCGTCAGACCTCTTCCGGGGCCTCCGCACCCTCCACGCCCTCCGGCTCGGCCGCCGCGCGCTCGCGCGCGCTGACGCCCCGCCCCGCGGGACCGACACCGGACGTGGTGTCCATGCGCTTGTCGAGGAGTTCGAGGGCCCGCCGGGCCATGCCGTTCGAGCGGACCATGCCGCCGAGCGAGGCCGCGCCGCGGGTGATGTCGGCGAAGGCGTTCCAGGCCGGCCGCAGTCCCGTGATCGTCGCGTGCAGCAGCCCGGGACGCCGCTCGAAGACGGCGAGCATCCGCCGGCCGACCGCCATCTCGACACCGAGCCCCGCCTTGATGGCGAAGGCGTAGTTCAGCGCCTGGCGCCGCGCGTCGACCGCGTCGTTCGACTCGGCGACCCGCACCGCCCACTCGCCCGCGAGACGGCCCGAGCGGAGCGCGTACGAGATGCCCTCGCGCGTCCACGGCTCCAGGAGACCGGCCGCGTCACCGCAGACCAGGACCCGGCCGCGGGAGAGCGGCGAGTCGTCCGTGCGGCAGCGCGTCAGATGGCCGGAGGAGATCGTGGGCTCGAAGCCGGCGAGGCCGAGCCGGGCGACGAAGTCCTCCATGTACCGCTTGGTGGCGGCGCCCTCGCCGCGCGCCGAGATGACGCCGACGGTCAGCGTGTCCCCCTTGGGGAACACCCAGCCGTAACTGCCGGGCATCGGGCCCCAGTCGATGAGGACGCGCCCCTTCCAGTCCTCCGCCACGGACGGCGGCACGGGAATCTCCGCCTCCAGGCCGAGATCGACCTGGCCGAGCTTCACCCCCACATGGGCCCCTATCCGGCTGGCACTGCCGTCGGCACCGACGACCGCGCGCGCCAGGATCGTCTCCCCGTCGGCGAGGACGACGGCGACCGTCCGCCGGTCCGGCACGGCAGGCCCGTGCTGCTCCACCCGGCTCACCGTCGCACCGGTCCGCAGTTCGGCACCGGCCTTCTGCGCGTGCTCGACGAGCTGCGCGTCGAACTCCGGACGGTTGATGAGCCCGAACAGCATCCGGCGCGAGCGGCGGGTGCGGGCGAAGCGGCCGTCCAGGGAGAAGGTGACCGCGTGCACCCGGTCCTGCAGGGGCAGTTCGAAGCCCGGCGGGAGCGAGTCGCGCGAGGGGCCGATGATGCCGCCGCCACAGGTCTTGTACCGGGGCAGCTCCGACTTCTCCAGGAGCAGCACGCGGCGGCCGGCGACCGCCGCCGCGTAGGCCGCGGACGCGCCGGCCGGTCCGGCGCCGACGACCACGACGTCCCAGACCTCGGCCGACTCCTCGGCCTCCCCGGCCGCCGCCCCGTCCGACGCGACGTCATCCGGGAGGTGCGCCGGCTCCGCGTCCGTACCCCCGGCGGGGCTCCCGGCGGCCTCAGGAGCCGCGCCTGCGGGCTCGGTGTGCTCCGGACCGGCGTTCTCTGCGTGCTCGCTGCTCACGTGTGCTTCTGCTCCTGATCCGACCGGTGGTCTGCTCCTGACGCATCCTACGGCGCGGTAGCCAGAGGCCCGCCCGTAGGATCGACGGTGCGTTCGGCGTACCACGACATACGACGAACGTCGTCCTCACGTCGTAACGTCGCACCCACCAGGAGCGTGCCCATGACCTCGAATCCGATCGCCGAGACCGTCCGGTCACTGATGCCCCGGGCCAAGGCCGAGCTCACGGAGCTGGTGGCCTTCGAGTCGGTGGCGGACGAGGCCGTGGCGCCCCGCAGCGAGTGCGAGGCCGCCGCGAACTGGGTCGCCGACGCCCTGCGCGCCGAGGACTTCCAGGACGTGGCGCTGCTCGACACCCCGGACGGCTCGCAGGCCGTGTACGGCATCCTGCCCGGCCCGGCCGGCGCGCCGACCGTCCTCCTCTACGCGCACTACGACGTGCAGCCGAAGCTGGACGAGTCCGTCTGGCTCTCCCCGCCGTTCGAGCTGACCGAGCGCGACGGCCGCTGGTACGGACGCGGCACCGCCGACTGCAAGGGCGGCTTCATCATGCACCTGCTCGCGCTGCGCGCCCTCAAGGCGAACGGCGGCGTGCCCGTGACGGTCAAGGTCATCGTCGAGGGCTCGGAGGAGCAGGGCACCGGCGGTCTGGAGCGGTACGCGGAGCAGCACCCCGAGCTCCTGACGGCCGACGCCATCGTGATCGGCGACGCGGGCAACTTCCGCGTGGGCCTGCCGACCGTGACCGCGACCCTGCGGGGCATGACGATGATCCGGGTCACGATCGACACCCTGGAGGGCAACCTGCACTCCGGTCAGTTCGGTGGCGCCGCGCCCGACGCGCTGGCCGCGCTCATCCGCGTCCTGGACTCGCTGCGGGGCCCCGACGGCTCCACCGTCATCGACGGCCTCGCGGGCGACCAGGTCTGGGAGGGCCTCCAGTACCCGGAGGAGGACTTCCGCCAGGACGCCAAGGTCCTCTCCGGCGTGTCCCTGCCGGGCGCCGGCACCGTCGCCGACCGGATCTGGGCCCGCCCCGCGGTCACGGTCATCGGCATCGACGCCCACCCGGTCGCTGGCGCGACCCCGTCGGTCCCGAAGTCGGCCCGCGCGCAGATCAGCCTGCGGGTGCCGCCGGGCGAGGACGCGGCCGAGGTCACGAAGCTGCTCTTCGCGCACATCGAGAAGCACACCCCGTGGGACGCCCGGGTCTCCCTGGAGCAGGTCGGCCAGGGCCAGCCGTTCCAGGCGGACACCTCAAGCCCGGCGTACGCGTCGATGGCGGAGGCGATGCGGATCGCGTACCCCGGCGAGGAGATGCAGACGGCGGGCATGGGCGGCTCGATCCCGCTGTGCAACACGCTGGCCTCGCTCTACCCGGAGTCGGAGATCCTCCTCATCGGTCTCAGCGAGCCCGAGGCGCAGATCCACGCGCCGAACGAGTCCGTCTCGCCGGAGGAGCTGGAGCGGCTCTCGGTCGCCGAGGCGCACTTCCTCGTCAACTACGCCCGCTCGAAGCAGGTCTGACGGCCGGTCGGTTCAGCGCTCGGCGAAGCTCGCCGAGAGCGTAGAAGCATACGGCGGACCTGCGCGGATGCGTAGGTTCGCCGTATGGCATCCATCGAACTGACCCGGATCACCCCGCGACTGCACCTGCTCGACTTCTCCATCGGCCAGGCCTATCTGTGGCAGGACGAGGAGGAGCTGACCCTCATCGACGCCGGCTGGGCCGGCACCGCCGACGGCATCGACGCGGCGATACGGGAGGCCGGCCTGGACCCGGAACGGCTGCGCCGGATCGTGCTGACCCACTGTCACCGGGACCACGTGGGCTCGGCCCAGGAGCTGGCCGACCGGCACGGGGCCGAGATCCTCGCCCACCCGCTCGACGCACCGGTGATCCGGGGCGAGGCCCCGGTACCGGAGCCCGACCTCCTGGACTGGGAGCGCCCGATCTTCGCGCACGGCCTCACCACGCCGGAGGCGCCGCCGACCCGCGTCGACCGGGAGGTCGAGGACGGCGAGGAGCTCGGCTTCGGCGACGGGGCCGTGGTGCTGCACGCCCCGGGCCACACCCCCGGCTCGATCGCCGTCCATCTGCCGCGCCACGGCGTGCTGTTCGCCGGGGACACGGTGGCCTCGGTGCCGGACGTGATGTTCGGCGTCTTCCACGTCGACCGCGCCCTCGCCCTGGACTCGATGCGGACCCTCGCGAAGCTCGCCCCCACGGTGCTGTGCTGCGGGCACGGGGCCCCGGTGACCACGGACACGGCACAGCGACTGACGGCGGCGGCCGCGGAGGCCCAGGCGTAGGCCCAGGCGTTGGCGTCGGCGTCGGCGTTGGCGTTGGCGGTCAGCCCACCGGGACTCCCGCCTCCAGGTTGAGGACCGTGCCGCGTTCGCGGGCGCGCAGCGCCCAGCGGAGGCGGCGGTAGCGGACGGGGGGCAGCAGCTCCTCGGCCTCCTCCTCGGTGACGAACCGCCAGCCGCGGAGTTCGGCGCCGGGGAGGTGGAGCCGCTCGGCGTCGGCGGTACGGAGCGTGCCGCCGTCGAAGAGCAGCCGGAGCCCACCGTAGCCGGGGGGCTGCGGGCGCTCCCAGTCGACGAGCAACAGCCGGGGTACGGCGTCGAGTTCCAGGCCTATCTCCTCGGCCACCTCGCGCATGCCGGCCCGGGCCGGGGCTTCGCCGGGCTCGACGACGCCGCCGGGGAACTCCCAGCCGGGCTTGTAGGTGGGGTCGACGAGCAGGAAGCGGTCCTGCTCGTCGAAGAGCAGGACGCCGGCGGCGAGGGTCTCGCCGGTCGGCTCGGGCGTCTGGACGATGCCGCAGGGCGCGGCGTGCCCGGCCCCGACCGCGTCGGCGACGGCCCGGGCGGCCTCGGCCGCGGTGAGTGCCGAGGTGTCGAGCGTGAACGCGTCGGCGGCGAGCCAGTCGAGGGCGGCGCGGTACGGCGGCAGGTGCTGGTGACACCACTCCCGTACGCGTGCGTCGACCTCGGGGTCGCCGTACTCGGCGCGGCCGTCGATCCGCTCCCGCAGGATCGTTTCCTCCGGGGCGAGCAGCACATGGCGCACCTCGATCCTGCGGGCGGCGAGACCTCCGAAGATCTCGTCCCGGTACTCCTGGCGGAGCAGGGTCATCGGGACGACGAGAACGCCGCCGACCTCGGCGAGCAGGGCGGCGGCGGTGTCGACGACCAGGCGGCGCCAGATCGGCAGGTCCTGGTAGTCCTCGACCTCGGCGAGCCGCTTGGCCGGCAGGAGCCGGCGCAGCCCCCCGCCGGTGAGCTCGGGGTCGTACAGGGTGCTGTTCGGGATCAGATCGACCAGCTCGCGCGCGGTGCTGGACTTTCCCGCACCGAACGTACCGTTGATCCAGACGATCACGTTTTCCCCCTCTTCGATAGCCCCCAGTGGCTTGCCCGCAACACCCTGCCACGGAAACCACGAACACATGTCTCGGCATGTGCGTGACACTTCCGGGCGGCCGTCGTTGAGAACGGCAAGCACGAGGGGGTGCGGAGAATGAGTCGTAGGGTTCTCGAACGGTTTCCGGCCGGCGGCCCGCGGGGCAGCTGGCCGGCGGAGGAGTTCGCCGGCGCGCGGCGCGACGAAGGGGTGCCGGCCCGGGTCGTGATGGACCTGGAGTCCGACGCGTTCCTGGTGATCGTCGAGCAGCGGGCGCCCGAGCGGGTGCGGGAGTGAGCGCAGGGCCGGGTCAGCCCGTGCTGCCCGCGCCCGTGTGCAGGGCCGCCGCGGCGGCTCCGAGGAGGCCCGCGTCCGTGCCCGTGACCGCCGGGACGACCGTCAGGTCCCGGACGAAGGAGAGCGTGGCGTAGGCGCGGAGGCTGCGCCGGAGCGGGGCGAAGAGGACCTCACCGGCGCCCGCCACCCCGCCGCCGACGACCGCGATGTCGATCTCGACGAGGGTGGCGGTGGCGGCGATGCCCGCCGCGAGCGCCTGGGCGGCTCGTGCGAACGCGGCGACGGCGATCGGGTCCCCGGCGTGCGCGGCGGCGGCCACGGCGGCCGCGGAGACGTCTCCGTCGGGCCCGGGCCGCCAGCCGTTCTCCACGGCACGGCGGGCCAGGTGCGGGCCGGCGGCGATGCGCTCGACGCAGCCGCGTCCGCCGCACGCGCAGGGATCGCCGTCCAGGTCCACCGGGATGTGACCGATGTGACCGGCGTTGCCGGTGGGTCCGGGGTGGACCCGGCCGCCGAGGACGAGCCCGCCGCCGACGCCGGTGGAGACCACGAGGCAGAGGGCGTCGGCGTGGCCGCGGGCCGCCCCGAGCCAGTGCTCGGCCGCCGTCATGGCGACGCCGTCGCCGACGAGGGTGACCGGCCGGCCGGCCGTGGCCCGGCGGACCCGCTCGACGAGCGGATAGTCGCGCCAGCCGGGCACGTTCACCGGGCTGACGGTCCCCCGCGAGGCGTCGACCGGACCCGCGCTGCCGATGCCGACGGCCCCGGCGGACTCCCACTGCGGCGAGGCCGCGAGGTCGGCGAGGACCGCCTCGACCGCCGCCATCACCGTCTCGCCGTCCTCACGCGCGGGCGTGGGCCGTCGCGAGCGGACACGGATGCGGCCCTCGCCGTCGACCAGGGCGCCGGCGATCTTGGTGCCCCCGATGTCGAGGGCGGCGACGAGGCCCGTGGCGGGTTCGGTGGGCATGGGTGTCGAGGCTCCAGTCGGCGGCCGGGAGGCGGGAAGTCGTTCCGTACAGTCTCCACGGTCTTTCCCGGGATGACAACGTTGTCCAGGCTCTATGCTCGAACCGAGATCGACTCGTCACGCTTGGGAGGAACCACAGATCGTGGCCGACAACGCCCGCCGCACCGAGCCCCGCTACGGCAATCGGCCCACGATGAAGGACGTCGCCGCCCGGGCGGGCGTCGGCCTCAAGACGGTGTCCCGGGTGGTCAACGGCGAACCGGGCGTCACCCCGGACACCGAGCGCCGGGTCCGGGAGGCCATCGAGGCGCTCGGCTTCCGCCGCAACGACAGCGCGCGGGTCCTGCGCAAGGGCCGGACGGCGACCGTCGGGCTCGTACTGGAGGACCTGGCCGACCCCTTCTACGGGCCGCTCAGCCGGGCGGTCGAGGAGGTCGCGCGGGCGCACGGGGCCCTGCTGTTCAACGGCTCGAGCGCCGAGGACCCGGACCGGGAGCAGGAGTTGGCGCTCGCTCTCTGCGCGCGCCGGGTCGACGGTCTCATCGTCATCCCCGCCGGCGACGACCACCGGTATCTGGAGCCCGAGATGCGGGCCGGTGTCGCCACGGTCTTCGTCGACCGGCCCGCCGGGCGGATCGACGCCGACGCCGTCCTCTCCGACAGCTTCGGCGGTTCACGCGCGGGCGTGGCCCATCTGATCGCGCACGGCCACCGCCGGATCGGCTTCATCGGCGACCGTCCCGGCATCCACACGGCGGCCGAGCGGCTGCGCGGCTACCGCGCGGCGATGGAGGACGCGGGCCTCCCGGTCCGGGACGCCTGGGTCTCCCTCGGCTCCACCGACCCGGAGCGGGTCAACACGGCGGTACGGGAGATGCTGGCGGCCGCCGAACCCGTGACGGCCCTGTTCTCGGGGAACAACCGGGTCACCGTCACCGTGGTGCGGGCCCTCGCCCGGCACGGGCGGCCGGTCGCCCTGGTCGGCTTCGACGACATCGAACTGGCCGACCTGCTCGGCGTCACCGTCGTCGCCCAGGACGCCGCCGCCCTCGGCCGGACCGCGGCCGAGCGCCTCTTCCGGCGCCTCGACGGGGCGGACGAGGCACCCGAGCGGCTGGTGCTCGGCACGACGCTGCTCGCCCGTGGATCGGGCGAGATCGCGCCACCGGCCGTCTGAGGCCCTTCGCTCAGCAGATCCGCAGGCCCGCCACGGGACCGCCGCCCGCACCGCCCGACAGGTGGAGCACGCTCAGGTAGACGTTGGTGTTGCCGCTGTCGTCGTCGGTGCGGGCGAACCAGCGGCTGGTGCTTCCGCCATAGGTCTCGGTCCGGTCGAGGTCGACCTGGCAGGAGAAGGAGTGCGGGCCCGCGCCGACCGTTCCCATCTCGCCGCCGTCGTACCGGGTCGTGGTGGCGCTCCTGACGACCTGGCAGGTCGCGGAGGAGCCGGAGGCGGCGCAGCCGGAGGCCGCCGGCGGGGCCTCGGTGGTGGGCGCGGCGGTGGTGCCGCCGCCGGAGGTCGTGGTGGTCCCGCCGCTGGTACCGGCCTCTCCGCCGGGCTTGGTCGTGGCCGTCGTCCCGCCTCCGCCGCCCGCCCCCGAGGCGGTGCCCGAACCGGCGCCGCCCGCCGTCGAACCGCCCGCCGCCGAGCCCGGATCCGAGCCGTCCGTGCCGGGACCGGCGGTCGCCGGCGCTCCGCCGGCCACCGCGCCCGACTCCCGGCCGGAGGGGGTGGGGCCGGCGGAGGGGGTCGCGGTGCCGCCCGGCTGCCCGGAAGGCGCGGCGCTGTTCCCCGGGTCCAGGACACGGCCGGGCTCGCCCCCGGCGGCGCCGTCCTGGTCCCCGTCCTGCTGGGTGTCGCCCGCGGCCCGCGCGCCGCCGCCGTGGTCCATGAGGGCGTACGTGATGCCCCCTCCGGCCAGGAGGACGGCGGCCACGGCGGCGGCGACCAGCGCGTTGCCCCGGCGCGGCTTCGTCCCGGCGCGCCGGGCGGCTCGCGTCGCCGCGCGTCCGCCGGTGCCCGCGTCGAGCTGGACGGGCGGCACGGGGAGGGCCGGACCGAAGGCCCCGGCGGGCGGCGGGGTCGGCGGGGTGCTCGCGGCCGCTCCCGCGTACGGGTTCGGCTCCACGGGAGTCCCGTACGGCAGCGGCGAGGGCGTGCCCACCGCGGGCGGTGCCTGAGGGGTCGTTTCCTCAGCGGTCGTCTCCTCAGCGGCCCCTTCCGGTGCCGGTTCCGGCGCCGTCCGTCCCACCTCCGCGAGCAGGCGCGCCGCCTCGCGTGCGCTCGGCCGGGAGGCGGGGTCCTTGTCCAGGAGGCGGAGGAGGACCGGCGCGAGGGGGCCGGCGCGGCGTGGCTCCGGGAGGGGCTCGGTGACGATGGCGGCGAGGGTCGACCAGGTCGACGTACGGCGGAAGGGCGAGGCGCCCTCGACCGCCGCGTACAGGGTCGCTCCCACCGCCCAGACGTCCGACGCGGGCCCGGGGTCCTGCCCTTGGGCCCGCTCGGGGGCGAGGAAGTCGAGGGAGCCGACGATCTCGCCGCTGCGGGTGAGGTGGGTGGCGGAGCCGTCGCCGGGGTCCTCCATGGTGGCGATGCCGAAGTCGGTGAGGACGATGCGGCCCGACGTGTCGAGCAGGATGTTGCCGGGCTTCACGTCGCGGTGGAGGACGCCGACGTCGTGCGCGGCGGCCAGCGCCTCCAGGACGTGGGCGCCGATGCGGGCGGCCTCGGCGGGGTCGATCGTGCCGCGCTCGCCGAGGACGCCGTCGAGGGAGGGCCCCTCGACGAGCTCCATGACGATGACCGGCCGTCCCTCGTGCTCGGTGACGTCGTGGACGGCCACGACTCCGGGGTGGCGGACGCGGGCGGCGGCGCGGGCCTCGCGGGTCATCCGCAGGCGCAGGTCGGCCAGTTCGGGCGCGGCCGCGTCCGAGTACGTACGGAGTTCCTTGACGGCCACCTCGCGGCCCAGGACCTCGTCGACGGCCCGCCAGACGACGCCCATGCCTCCGCGCCCGAGCTGCCGCACGATTCTGTAGCGGCCCGCGAGCCGCCCGTTCTCCCCCGATGACACCGCTGCCCCGTCCCCCGGTCGATCATGTGAACTCGACCAGGGTACGGGGCAGTTGGCGGAAAAGTGACCGTTTAGCGATCAGTGGTGGCGGTGAGGTCGCCTCGGCGGGGTGCGGCGAAGCGGTCGAGGTCGGCGCGGGTCATGCCGGTGAGGGCGTCGACCTCGGCGCTGTCGAGGGCGCCGCACTGCAGGCCGCGCAGCAGGTAGGAGGAGAGGGCCTTGGCGGTGGCGGGCTCGTCCATGACGTCGCCGCCGGCGTGGTTGGCGTAGGCGGAGAGGCGCTTGGCGGCGGTCTCGAAGCCCTCGCGGTAGAAGGCGAAGACGGCGGCGTAGCGGGTGGGGATGTGGCCGGGATGCATGTCCCAGCCCTGGTAGTAGGCGCGGGCGAGGGCGCGGCGGGTGAGGCCGTAGTGCAGGCGCCAGGCCTCGTGGACGTGCTCGGTGCTGCCGACGGGCAGGACGTTGGTGGAGCCGTCGGAGACGCGGACGCCGGTGCCGGCGGCGGCGACCTGCATGATCGCCTTGGCGTGGTCGGCGGCCGGGTGGTCGCTGGCCTGATAGGCGGCGGAGACGCCGAGGCAGGCGCTGTAGTCGAAGGTGCCGTAGTGGAGGCCGGTGGCGCGGCCCTCGGCGGCGTCGATCATGCGGGCGACGGCGGCGGTGCCGTCGGCGGCGAGGATGGACTGGCTGGTCTCGATCTGGATCTCGAAGCCGAGGCGGCCGGCGTCGAGGCCGTGGGCCTTCTCGAAGGCCTCCAGGAGGCGGACGAAGGCGGAGACCTGCTCGGGGTAGGTGACCTTGGGGAGGGTGAGGACGAGGCCGTCGGGGAGGCCGCCGTTCTCCAGGAGGCCGGTGAGGAAGATGTCGGTGGTGCGGATGCCGCGGTCGCGTACGGCGGCCTCCATGCACTTCATCCGGATGCCCATGTACGGGGCGGCGGTGCCGGAGGCGTACGCCTCGTTGATCAGCCGGGCGGCGCGGGCGGCGTCCTGGTCCTCGTCCGTGCCCGCGTAGCCGTCCTCGAAGTCGACCCGGAGGTCCTCGATGGGCTCGCGCTCCAGCTTGGCCCGTACGCGGCCGTAGACGTCCTCGGCGAGCTCGTCGGAGAGGCCGAGGACGGCGGCGAAGGAGGCGGCGTCGGGGGCGTGCTCGTCGAGGGCGGCGAGTGCCTGGTCACCCCAGGAGCGGATGGTGCCGGCGTCGAAGACGTTGCCGGGGACGTAGACGGTGTGGACGGGCTGGCGGGTGCCGGGGTCTCCCGGGTAGCGCCGGTCGAGCTCGGCGTCCACCGCTGCGAGGGAGGCGCTGATGCCCTCGCTGACCGCGCCGGCGAGGCTCGTCGACACCTTCTCCTGCTGACCCATCCTGCATCCTCCTGTTTTCCGCTTCACGGAATCAACAATCCGTATAGCGAAGTTAATAGGCGCCGGGACCTGCGTCAATGGTTGTCCGAAACGGCCGGGGGGGGGGGGGGGGCGCCCGCCCCCGCGCGGCCCCCCGC